>JAGGXZ010000091.1 GCA_021162805.1 Candidatus Poribacteria bacterium | reverse complement strand
TCTGATCATACAGCCGAAGGAAGGTCTCTTCACTCCTATCCCCCACCTGGAAGATCACCTTCTTGCCATCCAAAACAGCAGTCCAGATCCAGATGCTATTTCTCTTATCTCCCTTGCGTGCTCCCACGTATGTCCACATCTCATCCAAGGTGATCTCCTTCACTGTTTGATCCTTCAACTCCTTTTTTCTCCTCCCGACTATTCTCAACGCCCAGTGGGCTTTTTTTAATCCATACATAGACCGTGCCTGCTTTGACCTGCAAGGCTCTGCTCATCCCTTTGCAATACATTCGGATCGCTTGTTGCTTGATATGATTCAGATAGACATGTCGAGCCGCCTCAGGCGTGAAGCGGTGAAAGCAATCATTGCATCGATAGGTTTGTTTGCCATTGGCATGACCGTATTTGATACACCAATTAGAGCCGCAGTGGGGGCAGCGGATATCGTGTCGGTATACTCTTCCTCCTATCGAGGTGGGTATCGATAGTAAGTATACCATTACCGTCATCTATAGAGAATACCAAACCGGAATGTTTATTGACCTGGCCGGGAGGTCTGTGTATAATCCTCGTGTTCACGAAAAACGAGATACGACGCAGGTGCAGGTGCCGGGGATAACCCGGAGAATAGGGAAGTGCGGTGAAAATCCGCCGCGGCCCCGCCACCGTGATCGGCGTTAACCTCTCCTCTCGAAAGCCACTGGAGGGCCCGTTAAGCCCTCTGGGAAGGCGAGGAGAGGTTGCCGTAAGCCGGGAGACCCGCCTGCACTGAGGAGTCTCACAGCTTTCGATGGGAAGCTGTGGGATAGATCTTCGATCCCCGGTTTTCCCTGAAAGCCGGGGATTTTTGTTTCTCTCCTCGGATATCCCCGCCCTGCATCGTGAATGGATCGCTCATATTTCCTTTGGGTGTAGTTATGCTGACGATCAACCTCCTATCCCTTTCACGCTTAGAGGTTAAGCTGCGTTTGCCGGCGCACTTAAGGTGAGACTGGGAGGCCCGAACAGCTATTTCGGCGAGCTTGTCGAGAAACCGTACATTGGGGATGAGATCGATCCTTTAAGCGTTGGGAAGGTGAAGGAGGTCCGGAAGATACGTGCTTCCCGTCTACGGGACTTCCTTCGCAGCTCCAAAGTTGAGAAATGTTGAAAGATAGTGTAGAATTGCTGCAGGAGGTGATTCGGAATGGAAAAGGAGGCATACTCCATCAGCGATATCGCCCGTAAGCTAGGGGTTACTAGGAGAACAGTCTTCAATTGGATCAAAACCGGGCAGCTGGAGGTGATAAACATAAGCCTGGGAAAGAAAAAGCCGACATATAGGATAACAAAGGAGGCGCTTGAGAAATTCATCCAGCTTCGCAGGGTGAAAACCACTCAACGGGATTTGCCCCGACGCAAAGGGGCAGCCGAGAGAATCCTCTCTAAAAGCTTCAAACTTCAAGGTCTAACAACGGATGAGCTTATCAGGATAGGAAGGGAGGAGAGATGGAAGAGGGTGTGATCGTGCCAGATGCGAGCGTTGCCCTGAAATGGAAGCTCGATGATGAGGAGTACGTCGATCAGGCTCGAACGATGCTCCTCGATTTCAGCCGGGGGAGGATTGAGCTGGTGGTCCCCGATCTGTTCTTCGTTGAGATCTCAAACGGGATGAAGGTTGCGGTCAGGATGGGCAGGATAGATGATGGGAGCGCGAGGGAGTTCGTAGAGGAGGTGTTGGAGCTGAGTATGGAGACGATAGGGGCTGAGGAGCTCGTGTTGAGGGCGACAGATCTCGCTTTCGTTTACGATAGATCGGTATATGATAGCGTCTATCTGGCTGCTGCGGAGAAGATAAGCTGTCGATTTTTCACTGCTGATAGGAGGTTATATAATGCCTTGAGGGGAAAGGTGGGTTATCTTAAATGGATCGGGGAATATAGCTCCTGAGCTGAGGGAAATATGAACGACTCGATATAAGGAGGTCGAAAGATGCGCAACGTCGAGCTTGAAAAGCATATATGGGATCACATCGACAACCTCACCAAACCCATAGGCAGTCTTGGCGAGCTTGAGAGGATAGCCGCCAAAATCGCCCTCATCCACGACTCGGTCAAGCCGAGATATCTCGAGAGGAAAAGGGTATACGTCTTCGCGGGCGACCACGGCGTGGTTGAGGAAGGTGTCTCGGCTTACCCGAAGGAGGTCACCAGGGAGATGGTGTATAACTTCCTGAGGGGAGGAGCTGCCATAAACGTCTTCGCCAGACACGTGGGAGCCGAGGTGTTTGTGGTCGATGCCGGTGTGGACGCCGAGTTCGAGCCCCACCCGAAGCTGATCATCGGGAAGGTGGGGAAAGGCACGAGGAATTTCACGAAAGGCCCGGCGATGACGCCTGAGCAGGCGGAGCTATCGCTCGAATACGGCCGACAGATAGCCTCAGTATGCCTGAAAGAGAGGGTTGATATCGCCGTTGTGGGCGATATGGGGATAGGAAACACCACAACCGCCACCGCCATCGCAGTGGCGATGGGGATACCGATGGAGGACGTCTTGGACATTGGGACGGTGATCGATTCGGCCGGGCTTGAGAAGAAACGCGGTGCTGTCCTAAGGGCGATCGAGCTCAACAAACCCGATCCGAACGATCCGATGGACATCCTGACGAAGGTCGGAAGCTACTGCTTCGGCGAGATGGCGGGGTTCATATTGGGGATGACGAAGGGAGGCAAACCCGTCGTGATAGACGGTTTCCCGACGACCGCAGCGGCATGTATCGCTCATATGATCGATCCCAACCTGAGCGATTATCTCTTCGCCGGACATAGATCCGCGGTCAAGGGACATGCAGTGCTTCTTGAGAGGCTCCAGCTCAGGCCGATCTTAGATCTCGATATGAGGCTGGGCGAGGGGACGGGCGGGGTTCTGGCCCTTTCGATCATAGATGCCGCCGTTAAGATGGCCAATGAGATGGCCACCTTCCAGAGCGCGGGCGTCTCGAAGGGGAACGAGATACCGGAGGAGAGATGATATCTACTACCTATCACCCGGGAAACCGGCTCAATACATAACCTGAAGTTCGGGGAAGTAGGAGCCGTAATATCCTCTATCCCTCGTGAGGAGCCTATCAGCATGTAAGAGAGCATGAGCTCCTATCAGAAAATCCGTTACTATATGTTGCCTCCAGACGACTATCCTCCCGCAGTCAGGACATCTAACATCAAAGCTCCTTCCACACTCAGGACAGATGATGTTTCTCCCCCTCCTTGATATATACAGATTCCAGGCTTCAGCGGCTCTGAAGAGCGACTCAACACTTGATGGGACAAGCTCTACCCCGATATCAGAGAGAAAGGAGAGGATGTCACTTTCCCCTCTCCCTCTTCTGAAAAATACAGATGAGAGTTCCGCCATCACTACCTCGCATATGATCAGCCTCCCTTCCTCCCCAGCCCTTATCAAGTTCTCCCTTGATCTATCGACGAACCTTCTATCGGCGAGGAGAATATCCAGAAAGATGTTCGTGTCCACCGCCGTGGTCAATTTCTACCTTCCTCTCATCTCCTTGATGATCTCATCAGTTTTCCCTTCACCTAAAGCCCCTATCCATTTATCGAGGCTGACAACTTTTTTCTTCCTCAGAATACAATTTCCGTCTTGAAGGATAAACTCAACCGTGTCACCCCTTTTGAGTCCCAGGATATCCCTTATCTTTTTGGGTATAGTGACCTGTCCCTTCTTCGACAGCTTGGGCATACTGATCACCTTCTTCTTGGTAATTCCTGAAGTGCACCCATTTTTGGGAGATCTTATTGGGGAATAACCCATCCTCCTCTCCCTGTCCAGAAGCTATCAGCAGTCAGCTTGGCTTCTCCGCTGTTTAGATTTTTACGGAAGTATAGTATACTTAACTATCACCACATGTCAAGCTTTTGAACGGGGTAAATGGGACTATAGGGCTTTCAACTTGGTTGGCCCTTTCGATCCATAGACGCTGCCGTTAAGATGGTCAACGAGATGGCCACCTTCCAGAGCGCGGGCGTCTCAAAGGGAAACGAGATACCGGGGGAAGGATGATATCTACCACCTATCAGTATCCGAGAAACCGGCCCAGCATAAGGGAAGAAATACCGAAGAAAGCTCAATCGTGAAGATGTTGAACGTAAACATATGGAAGGAAACCGATTTCCCATCCCATTTGACGCATATCAAAACAACAGTTAGCGCATTCGCATTGCCCTGCGAGCTGTTTTCTACCGATTTTCCCTGCATTACGATGGTCTACGAAGGTGATCTGATCTAGGACCACTTTACGGAACAAAACGCATGACATGTCTACATGCTCGGCCTGTAGAAAATCCTCTTCAGTTTTAAAACCTAGTTGAGGATGCTTACAAAGAGCAATGGCTCCATAATTTGAATGAGTTTTAAGGAATTCGATCATTCGCTCTAATGCTTTAGGTGGGAGAACTATGTCATTGTCTAACATTAACACGAACTCCGATTTCCCATATTGTTTGACCTGGTTGCGGGCATCGGCATACTGGCCTCCGGAAAAGCGGGTGGAAACCCACAAGCGAAAAGGGATTCCCTGCTGAAGGATTCCTCCCAGGACCTCTTGAGGGATATGGCGTCCCTCTTCAATTGGCATGACAATGTCGATGATCATGACGCCCTAATTTTTATCTTTCCCCAGGAAGTAGGTAACTTTCCTCTTGGAGTAACCACCTTCACAGCTCGCTTCAACAAGATTCCAGGTTGTCCACCAACCCACAGAACCCTCGTTGCTAAATCATATCCAAGATAGGATATCCAGTCATTATGTTCCCATTCAATTTTCCAAGTTTTGCCACCATCAGCTGTATGAAGAATCCAATATTTCCATTGGTGAGGAGCCGACTTATACCCTGCCACCCATCCCTCCCCGGCACTTGTGAAATAAAGGAGTTCATAGGTGCATCTATCATGGTCAGGAGATCGGTTAGTCCAAGTACGCCCACCGTCTTGTGTGAATAAGACAACATTATTCCCAACAATCCACCCATGCCGGGTATCCACGAAATCTATGTCTTTCATGATGAAGCCAGGAGGATAACCTGTCTCTAACCTCTTCCATGTTCTGCCACCATCGCTTGTCCGGTATATCCACCTTGTCGCTGCTAAAATCCATCCATCTTTATGATTGACAAAATCGATATCTTCCGGCGCCCCAAAAGAGATACCACCGGGGTCATGCCAAACAAGGCCTGTGGGATAGACGTCAATCCGCCCTCTCCATGTCCTGCCACCATCGTTGGTGAATAAAAATAGGTTCCCCGCCACCCATTCTGCAATATTTTTCCCTCGCACGCCCTTATCAGAGTTCACAAAACCGAGTAACCATCCCCTCTGTGAGTCTAGAAAATAAACCTTTGTCAGTACCCTGTACTCGAAGGGTTCTTCAGGCTCTATTTTACTGATATAGGCGAGATTGACGATTTTCCCCTTTTGTAATTGCCAGCTCAGCCCGCCATCCGTTGTATGATAAAGTTCAATCTCCTCCATCAGGGGAGCTCTTAACGCCCAACCGCGGAATGGCCTATCGCGGAACGTCCATCCCTCCAAAGGGCTGATGAAAAAAGCTCGTTCATAGGGAAAATCTGTCAGTTCTTCCCGCCAGGTTAGTCCACCATCGGTGGTGCGAAGAAGGAGCGTCTGACCAGACCAACTATCCTTACCCGCTGCCCAGCCTGTATGTGAATCTCGAAAATGCACGATCTCTATTCCGGCGAATTTATACGCTGGATTGCCGGGATGAACTGGCATCCATGGGCTTTCAGCCAATGTAAGCAAAGGGCATATTGCTAACAGCAAAGATCCTACAAAGACCTTTACGGAATCATCAAAAGCGACTTTAAATCTCCGCATGGCTTACTCCATCATCACTGCTTAGTCATGGTAATCGGTCCATAATTAACCCCATCAACTACCAGATAGCAGTAATAAGTTCCGCTTGAGACGATTTCACCTTGGTTATTTTTACCATCCCAATAAGCAGAAGTCCCATTCAATACAGGTCCTTGAGTCTCAGTTCCATTCTCGAATTTCCCTTGAGGGGATATACCTGTATATCCCTCATCAATGGTTCGAACCAATTGGCCGTTGACGTTGTAAATTTTAAGCTGAAAACTTGCTCGTTGAGCCAAGTGGTAGGGAATACGCGTACCACCTGTATCATCACTTTTATGGGTGAACGGATTGGGATAATTCTGCAAAATCTGGTTAGAACCTGGAATTGCATCAGAGATTCCCTCAGTTTGAGCTTCGGGCTCATTTTGAATAGCTTCTGCCCAACAGGGGGAATCCGATTGTGTCCAGTTATTCTTCGCCCAACCGGACTCTGTTGCTTTTGGTTGTTCCGTCTGGGTCATGTACCATCCGAGGAACCAAATCCCATTGACTCGTACTTGGCTGAGAACCACACGAATTTGCTTGTGCATATCTACATGCCCCGGTTTAGGAAGTGAGGAGCCATCCGGTTGTTTCTTTTGCCAGGCTTCCAAGACAGGTTGGAATTTCAGATTTGGGTAACTTGTAACAGGGAATACATCGTTGAGATTGTTCATGAACGTCTGCCATTTCCTCCACGGTGGCCAAACGGTATATTTCCAGTTGTTGGCTGACCACGGATAGTAGTAGGGCATGAAGATAGGTGTTGCATCGGAAGGGAAAGCGTCGACCCAATCCTTCAGCTTGTCTGGGATGCGGTGGTGCCAACCTTGTTCATCAAGATACCAGAACATATCACCGTCGATGTCATCCGCCCAGAAGAATGGCCAGTTGACCCCTTTGCATTTCTGGGCGGTGTGCACAGTATTTATGACCTCCTTCCATTTCTGAACTGTGTGAGTGTCCTTCTTGGGAAGTCCATCATCGTCCAAATACCAACCAGCAACTAAGCTCTTCTGTGCAGACGTGAGATTATCACAGATATAACGCACATAGCTATCTAGCTCTGGCAAGCTCCACCCTCGCTCAACATATAGGCCCGTCAGAGGACGAGAGATAATACCTTTGAGATTGCCATTGCCGATTTGGTTGTTAGCGTTCTCAATGGTTTTAACGTAATTCGCCCACGCGATCGCATTTCTCTCTGCTCTGTTAGCGCCAGCCGCTCCCCAATTGTTTGAAGTATCGAAATCATATCCGTAAGAATGCAAACGATTACAAGCTTGGTACGCACTGACAGAATCGCCTGTATAGATATTCACAAAATCGTTCTGAAGCCCTGGTAGGGTGGGGTTTTGAACAGCCATCATTCCAACATCAATGCAATGATGAATCTTCGCCATCGTGATCCCCCCTTGAATCATTAAAAAATAGAGCTTTCCATTCTATTTTTTATATATTATACTACTACTACCATATGTCAAGCTTTTGAACGGGGTAAATGGGACTATAGGGCTTTCAACTTGGTTGGCCCTTTCGATCCATAGACGCTGCCGTTAAGATGGTCAACGAGATGGCCACCTTCCAGAGCGCAGGCGTCTCAAAGGGAAACGAGATACCGGAGGAGAGATGATACTCATACTGGGTGGAGTGAAATCCGGCAAGAGCTCGTTTGCTTTGAGAAAGGCCCTTGAGCGTCCTGAGCCGAGGGCGTTCGTGGCGACGGCGGAGCCGATCGACGAGGAGATGCAAGCCCGGATAGAGAGGCACAGACGGGAGAGAGGTGAGCTCTTCGAGACGTTCGAGGAGCCGGTGGAGCTTCCCGCACTTCTAAAGAGGCTTTCCCGATACAACGTCGTGGTTGTGGATTGCCTCACCACCTGGCTGGGAAATCTATATCATTACGGGATAGACGTTGAGAGATACTCCGATGAGCTCATCTCATCGCTTAACGGCAACGAGGTGATCGTCAGCAACGAGGTGGGGCTTGGAGTGATAGGCGCCGAGCCCCTCACCAGATCCTATGTCGAGTCGCTCGGTCGCCTTAACGCTCGTTTGGCCCAAGTTGCCGATGAGGTATACATGATGATCGCCGGGATAGAGATGAGGATCAAACCAAGTTCGCCCGAACGATCGAATGGGTTTTAAGGAACGCCTCGATCTCCCTTTTGGTCGGCAGCGAGGGGATCACACCTACCTGTTGTGTCGCAAGGGCGCCGGCCGCGTTGGCGAAGGCCATAACCTCACGCAGATCATCTTCGTCCAGATCATCCAACCTCGATCCTAAATCCCTCTCCATAATGGCGTAGAGCATCGCCGCAACGAAGCCATCGCCCGCCCCCAGCGGATCCACCACGTCGACCTTAAACCCATCCAGATATCCCTGAACCTTGCCGTTGTTGAAATAGCATCCCCTCTCGCCTCTTGTGACCACGACGAGCTTGACTCCCATCTCGAGTATCCTTCTGCTGCCGCTTTCCAGATCGTCCGTGCCGGTGATGAACTCCCATTCCTCCTCGGCGAGTTTCGCCACGTCGGCCATAGGCATCAGCTCCCATATCCATTGCCTTGCATCCTCGGCTCGATCCCACAGAGCCAATCTCAGGTTGGGATCGTATGAGATCATCGCTCCACTATCGCGGGCGATCTCAACCGCCCTGATCGTCGCCTCGCGGCTTGGAGAGTGACTGAGACTAACGGAGCCGAAGTGAAGCAGATCGGCTGAGGCGACATATCCTTCGTCTATCTCCTCGGGCCTCAGCCTTATATCGGCGCCGGGGTTGCGGTAGAATATGATCTCCTTACGACCGTCCGATCTATTTGCCACGAACGCCAGGGTGGTACGGGCATAATCGTCGAAGATCAACCCCTCAACCTCAACGCCGTTTTCCACGAGCGTCTTGCGCAGGAAACGACCGAACGGATCATCCCCCACCTTGCCTATAAACCCCGCCTTAGCCCCGAGTTTTGCGAGACCCACAGCGACGTTAGCGGGTGCGCCGCCCGGGGCCTTGTGAAATCCGGGACATTCGCCCAAAGGCACGTCGATCGTCGTCGATACGAAATCTATAAGGAGCTCACCTATGGATATCGCTTTGAAATTCGATGACATCTTCCCCTCCTTATCGTACCTGAGGTCTACGTCTGGCGATGACGATCAAATCATCCTCTTCCTGAAGCTCAAAACCCCCTTCTGGATTGGTGAAGAACTGATCACCTCGCTGGACCGCCAGAACTATGGCGTCATATTTCGACTTCATGATCCTGATAGCGTCGCTGAACCTGTGTCCGATCAAGGAAGGAGGGCAGGGGATCCTGTAAAGCTGGTTGCCGAACTTGTTGCTCATCAGCTCGAATATCACGCGCGTTATGCCGTGATCCAAGACGGCCTGGCCCAGCAGCTTGGCGGCGAAATCGCTCTCGACGATTATCTCATCCGCCCCCGCCCTTCTGCAGTTATCTGCGTTTTCGGCGCTCTGTATATGCGCGCAGACGTATATATCGGGGTTCTCGTTCTTCAAAACCAGCGTCGTCAGGATCACGGATGCGTCGCGTGAGGCGGGAGGGATCTTTTCGTCCGGCACGACTATCGCCGCCTCAGCCTGTCTGAAAAGGGCCATCTCAAGCTTGCCGAGTTCCGAGGGATTGCCGCTGACGAAATATATGTTCATCTCATCCACAGGCTTAAGATCCAGATCCGCCACTATCACGATATTCTTTTTGGGGAGCTCGGCTCGTATCTCGGATATTATATCCGGCACGGTGTGGTTCCATCCGCATATGATGATATGCCCCTTCAATCCCTTGAGCGGTTTCAAACCCCTGTCCTCCTTCGTTCTCCTCTCGACGAAGATGCTGGCGATCGTCGCCGTGAACATGCCCAGGAAACCTATGCCAATCAGCATAACCATGGCGCTGATGATCCTCCCGGGCGTCGATACCGGATATTTATCACCGTATCCGACCGTGGTCATCGTGACGATGCTCCACCACAGCGCATCGCCGAACCCGCGAAACATCTCAGAGTTGCGGGTATGTTCGACGAGGTATATACCGATAGCTCCTAGGATGAGGAGCATCAGGGTCATGAAGACAAGTCTGCCTATGTGATTCCGGGTTATGAACTTGAGGAAGATCTGTATGACGACGGGCATGAGAGCACCCCTTCAATTCGCATAGTGGATCGCGCCCTTAAGGGCTTTAGCGTGAAGGGAAAGCTCGGCTTCGAATTTCGATATCCTCCTTGAAGCCTTCTCATCCCCCACTCCGGACCGTATCTCGCGTACGATTGAAATTTTATCCATAATGTGCCCGGCGTACTCCATCAGCTCCACCCCGCTTGCATCGACGGGATCATATCTCTCGTCCTCTATAAAGAGCTCTGCCATCTCCTCAGTGCCGAAGTAATTGCGACAGAAGAGCCTGACTTCCGATTTCACATCGGCCTGGAGGTCCCAGAGCAGCATCGGGTAGATGAATATGGTCGGTGATGTGAACCGCGCCAGATATCCCACATCCACCCCCACGGCGAAGGTGTCGATCTCCCTAACCACTAAACTTCGGTAGAAGGCAAGATCCTTCCTTATGATCTCAGGTATGAAGGGCAATCGCCCCTGCCAGGGTTTAAACCTGCCCCTCCCGAAGAGGGATGAGTCGAGCCAGTATCCGAGAACTTGTGTCTCGGCCGGATCGAAGACCTCCACAAGACCCTCGACAATGGGCCCTACCGAATCTCCGTTTCGGGTTCCCGGGGGTGCGTTGACCGGGTAGGAAAAGCTCCGATGGATGGGGGCCATCTCCAGGAAGACCCCCTTGACCGGCTTGATCTGCCTGGGAATAGCCCATGTGCTCCAATATGCCAGAAAGGCCATCCTGTAATCATGTCTGATCTCTCGAAGGAAACTCGCCATCTCGTTTGTGAAGGCCAAGGCCAGATCCTGGATCGAATATCGCTCCTGACCAGGAGCAGGCTTTAAAACGCCATCGGCGGGCCAGAGATGCAATTCTCTTATCTTTTCGGGTAATATATCCAACAGCGCCCTTGTCCTCTCCCTACTTCTATCTATATCCCATCGGTCGATGGAGATCACGTCCTCGTAGAAGTGGATTTTCAACCCGAATTGAAGCCCGTTATCCTTAGTCAGGTCCTCCATCTCCTCAATCCCGTCGAGCGAGTGGAGGGAGATCGTGTTGAGCTTGACCTTAGGGGCGAAGTTGAGCCATCCCATGAAAGCGGTGTTATTCCTGTGTATGACAATTCCACGCCTGGTGAAGTCTGGCTCCTCCCTTACATCCAGCCCTTTCAGATTGAGAGTTCGGAGGAACGGGATGAACTCCCCGTCGGGCGAGGGGAAATACCATCTCACCCCGAGCATCCATAAGAGATGATAGGCTCCATATAGGGTTCCCCTATCACTGCCCCCTACGATAAACAGTTTCCCGCCTTTCTCCCTTATCAGGAAGCCGTCCTCGCTTAGCGAATTCGCCTCGCAGCTCAAATGGGGGTCTTCGGACAGAGCGGCCGATCCGATATAGATCCGACCATCTCCGAGCTTAGACGGGTATCCGACCGTACGAACCTCTCTGCCCGTCATCAATTCCAGGTATCTCGCTAGCTCGTCGGCGACGAAGAGCTCCACACGTGAGGGATTTGGTGCGACGACGACTTCCCCTATGCCCATCCCTGGCTCTCACCTCCCACTCGTTGACGGCATATCTCCTCGTAATAGCCGCTCCGCCTGAAAGCCTTCAGGGGGTCGGGGTCAAGCCCCATTTCCCTCCTTATCTTCCAGAGCAGGGGCCTTACATCGGTCAGATATGCCTCCTTCAGTATCTCCTCGGCATCCACAACCCTTCCCATTTCCTGAGCCTCACGCAGGGATTTTCGATCCACGATCAGCGCTTTAGCATAGGCCCGTTGAAGGGTGTCCACAGATTGGATCATAGCCTCGATCTTCGGCTTGATGTTATGGCTCTGGTCTATCATATAGGCCACGTCGGACTCCAGGTTCGGATCCAGTTCGACGGAGACGAGCTCGTTATAGATCAGAAAGAGCTCATATGGATTGATCGATCCCACCGTCAGATCGTCGTCTGCGTACTTCTTGCTGTTGAAGTGAAATCCCCCAAGTTTGCCCTCGTCCAGCAGCCAGGCCACGATGAACTCGATGTTCGTTCCCAGCGGATGATGGCCCAAATCGATGAGAACCTGAGCCTTCGGTCCCAATTTTTGCGAGATCAGATATGCCGTGCCCCAATCACACAGGTCCGTATGGTAGAAGGCCGGTTCGAAGAACTTATATTCGAGCAACATCCTTGTCCCATCGGGCATCGCATCGTATACCTCCTTGAGCGACTCGTATAGATACCCCTTTCTCCTGCGGAAGTCGTCCTGACCGGGATAGTTCGTCCCATCTGCCAACCAGACGCTAAGTGCGGTGGAACCGGTGATCTTCATTATCTCGACGCATTCGAGCATATGATCTATGGCTTTGCGTCTGACCTTCGGATCTGGGTTACAGACGCTGCCCAGTTTATATTCATTATCCTGGAACAGGTTGGGATTGATGGCACCTATCCCGATTCCCAACTCTTTGGCGTAATCGCTCAACGCCTTCCAATCATCCACCTTATCCCAGGGGATATGCAGAGCCACCGTGGGGGTTACGCCCGTGAACTTATGAACCTGGGCGGCATCCTGGAGCTTCTCCCACACATTCCTGGCAGCTCCTGGCTGCTTGAAGACCTTAAACCTGGTGCCCGAGTCGCCGTAGCCCCAGGAGGGCGTCTCGATATGCTGAGATTTAAGCTTAGCTTTGACAAGCTCCACATCTATCCCCTTGGATCTTAATTTCTCCTCCAATGCGCTATAAAGCTCTTCCATATTCCCCTCCATTTCACCAATTGATATCCGTAGATTTCAGAATCCATCTGGACCTGAACTTCTTAGCCAGGAACATCCCGAGGAAAAATCCGGTCACATGGGCGATAAAGGCGATATGAGAGCTTCTAGGAGACATCAGGTTGAGGATCTGTATTACGATCCATGGCAGTATCACCACCGCCGCGGGGAGCGAGACGATGAAGAAGAGGAGCAGGCACTTTATCCTCGCCCCGGGGAAAAGCAGGAAATGCGCCCCCATAACCCCTGCTATCGCCCCGCTGGCGCCTATAAGTGGGACGCGGGAGTTGAAATTGAGGATCACATAGCTCAAGGTCGCCGATACGCCGCACAGCAGGTAGAAGATCAGAAATTTAAGATGGCCGAAGGCGTTTTCGACATTCGAGCCGAAGGCGTAGAGATACAGCATGTTGCCCACGAGGTGCAATATGCCGCCGTGAAGGAAGAGAGAGGTTATGAGGGTTATGGGAACGGGATAGGAGATCCTAGGCGGCAGATCCCTCAACCTCGTCAGCTCATAGGGTATCGCTCCATAGGCGTAGGAGACCGGATATGGCCCATACCGATCGTGCATGAATTGATAGAGGAAGATGACGACGTTGGTCAATATCAGAAATGAGGTTATAAGCGGCGTCTTTAGCGTCGGCCTTGCGCTTTGAAGCGGTATAAGCATATCAGCTTTCCTGCGGTTCCCCTTCCTCAGGAGGTTGTTCAGAGGGTTGTTCCGGTGGCCTTTGGGCCTGTCTCATCATGTTCTCCAGATCCTGCATGACATACTCCCTCACCTGCTGGATGAGCTCTGAGTAATCCGGCGGTGTATATGAGGATTCGGATTGAGCCGTCGTGGCGGTGGTCCTAGTCGTTTCCGTCAGATATCTTCCCGTTCCAACGGTGGTTCTATATCTCCTTTCGGTCTGAACGGGGGACTTGCGGCTTATGATGATGTCCTGGTGATCCCTGTAGATCTCATCTCCTCTGACGAGCTGTATTTCCAGCCTCCTGGCTCCCGTCCTGAAGGTCACCGTAATCCTGCAATCCTGTTGAACGACCATGTTCCATCCGTTGGCCATCGGCATCAAAGTCGCCTGAGCGGGAAGTTCCATCGAAAGCACCTCTGAGGCGTTTAATACGGTTATGGCGTTCCCAGAGATCATTGACTCCTCGGGGTTCTGATACATTATCAATCCCTCCTTATCTGTTCTCTCAATGAGATTTTACCATATTTCCGGCTGATGGTGAAGGGCATATTTCATCCGCTCGCTTGTAATTCCACCTCCCCTCAAAGCCAGGCTGGCAGCGGAAGAGGCTTGGCGTTTCGCCTCCGAGAAGCTCGCCAGCGGGGAATATGATCTGGTCGTGCTGGATGAGATAAATTATGTCGTTCGATATGGGCTTTTGGATATGGATGAGGTGGTCAAAAGGGATCTCCGGCCGCGCCGATGGGGTTCACGTGATTTTGACGGGGCGTGACGCCCATCCAAAACTCGTAGATCTGGCGGATACCGTCACGGAGATGGTGGAGATCAAACATCATTTCAGGGCGGGGGTGAAATCGGTCAGGGGAATAGAATTTTGAAAGTGAAAACGCGGCGCATTGAAACGCGCCGCGAGGTGGTGGTTTGTGGTGAAAGCTCCAGAGAGACCTCCTCTGGAGAAGCTCATTCAGTCATTACGCTCGCTGATTATAAGCGCAATGGCCAAAGCGCCGAAAGATAAAGCGAAGATAGCAATCCCTATAATCCAAAGCATTTAACTCACCTTAAATCGCCAGCATGGGTAAATATATCATACCCCGATTCCCATGTCAAGTCCCCTGAAGCTTTCACATAAGGGACGTAACGTCTCTCCTTGAATGTTCCGCCCTTGCAAGGACGATTCGGCCGTCAAAACGGTTCGTTTACAGAGAGTTTACAAAAAGTTTAAGAAAAAGATACAAAAGGAGGTTATAATCGGACAGCTCACAATCGATCAGGAGAGACAAGGATGAGCGATAAGGAAAAGGCGAAGGAATATGTCCTGAAAACCGCTAAGGAGAACAACGTCAAGTTCATCAGGCTCTGGTTCACGGATATACTGGGTTTCCTCAAGAGCTTCGCCATAACGATCGACGAGCTTGAGGGCGCCCTTGAGGAGGGAATGGGGTTTGACGGGTCCTCCATCGAGGGGTTCGCTCGGATCGAGGAAAGCGACATGGTGGCCATGCCCGACCCGACCACCTTCCAGATATTGCCGTGGAGGGTAAAGGAGGATGTGAACGTGGCCCGGATGTTCTGCGACATCTACAGGCCAAGCGGCGAGCCCTTCGATTGTGACCCCAGGTATGTGCTGAAAAGGAACCTCAAGAGGGCCGCTGAGATGGGCTTCACCTATTACGTCGGTCCGGAACTCGAATACTTCTACCTTAAATCAGCGGATGATCCGTCCCCTTTGGACGCCGGCGGATATTTCGATCTGACGCCTCTGGATGTGGCCTCGGATCTAAGGCGTGAGACCGTCTTAATGCTCGAACAGTTGGGCATTAACGTGGAATACAGCCATCATGAGGTGGCGCCCAGCCAGCATGAGCTGGACATGCGCTACACCGACGCCTTGACGATGGCCGATAACGTCATGACCTACAGGTTGGTCGTCAAGGAGATCGCCCTCAAGCACAATATCTACGCCACCTTTATGCCCAAGCCCATCTTCGGAGTAAACGGCAGCGGCATGCATACCCACCAGTCGCTCTTCAAAGGCGATGAGAACGCCTTCTTCGACCCCAATGACCAGTATCACCTTTCAGAGGTGGGCAAGAGATACATCGCCGGCCTATTGAGGCACTCGCGCGAGATCACACTCGTGACCAATCAGTGGGTCAATTCCTACAAAAGACTCGTCCCCGGATATGAGGCCCCCGTTTACATCACATGGGCACTTCGCAACCGATCGGACCTGATAAGGGTGCCGGAGTATAAGCCCGGCAAGGAAAAAGCCACAAGGGTTGAATATCGATCGCCCGATCCGGCATGTAACCCATATCTCGCCTTTGCCGTGATGCTGGCAGCGGGGCTTGAAGGTATAGAGAAAGGTTATGAGCTTCCGCCTCCGGTGGAGAGAAACGTCTATGAGATGACTGATAAGGAGCGCGAGGAGCTCGGAATCGGCACCCTGCCCGGAAGCCTCCAAGAGGCGATACAATGCGCGGAGGAAAGTGAACTCGTCCGCAAAGCACTGGGAGATAGCCTGTTTGAAAAGCTGATAGAGAACAAGAAGCTCGAATGGGATCGCTACAGAGCCCAAGTGACTAATTATGAGATCAAGGAGTACCTCCCTATCCTCTGATTCTCCGACGGAACATAAAGAAAGGGCGTTATGGATCACACCATAACGCCCTTTAAATTAAACTGTTTGACCTCAGATTACAGGACGGCCTCTCTGAGCTGCTTGCCGGGCTTGAAGACCGGCACCTTCTTGGCCGGTATTTTGATCTTCTCGCCGGTCTGAGGATTTCTGCCTTCGCGGGCTTTCCTCTCCTTAACGTCAAAGCTGCCGAAACCGATGAGGCTCACTTTCTCGCCGGAGGCAAGGGACTCTTTGATCGTGTCCAGCACAGCATCCACAGCGGCAGCGGCTTGTTTCTTGCTCAGCCCGGCCTTCTCCACAACGGCAGCCACAAGGTCATTCTTGGTTTTCGCCATGATTTTCCCTCCTTTCCCTGAAGGATCTTGAAGAAAACCCCGTAAACGCTAGATTCAATCGAATTATACTACACATGCATTGGCCTGTCAAGGGGAAAATGCAGGTTTTTAAGGGTTTTCTTCATCCATAGGCCAACTTTCCCAGTTTAAACGCGGGGTGAACCGATATCTCAACCTGTTGACCCCTATAGATCCCTCTGGTAAAATTATATCGCTCATAATTATCGATGAGTGTAGCAGAGATTTTTAAAGCTATCGTCCGCCACTTATAGGTCATTTAATGACCTAATGACAACAAATGACGGTTGAGCTGTGGACGGCGGACAATTGGCCATAGATAGCCGCTACACTCGAAGGAAATTTGAGCGCATACATCTGACCGCAGATGACCTATAATGGTAGCGGGCGACAGATGTGATATGGAAATCCGGAGGTATACTCGCCGTGCAGGGTGGAAGACCCGGATGCCTGAGAAGGTGTCTTTCACTGGTAGTCATAGTAATACTGTTGGCCGGGGTGGTGTTCCTCGTGGCCTATAAAAGGCTCGGCGGTGAGGGGGTAAAGACCTGGCTGGCGATCAGATCGCTCGACAACCTCAAACGCAGGATATTGGAGATCGAGAACCTGGACGTGCCCAGAGATGAGATCGAGAGGAGGATCAAGAGGGTTGAGGAAAGGCTCAGAGAGGGGAAGGGCAACTTGAGAAGGATATACGAGACGATGGATAGATTCGAGAGGGAGCTTCGGAAACGGATCACCAGCTCTCAGGTCAGGAGGTTTCTTGATGAGATAGACAGATCGGTGGATATAGAGCTAACTCCTTCCCCCCGTTAAAACAGCGTCATCTGAGCCCCACCACGCCGATCGGTCGATTCGGCCTTGCGTTTAGCCTCCATGAGATCCTCCACCAGTTGAGAGCGCGACCTTTCGAACGCCGGACCATGCTGTCTCAGGACAAAAGCCGGATGTAATGTGGCCATGATAAAGGGGGCGTAGGGTGAATCGGTGAACCATTTTCCCCTCTCCTCCAGCATCTTAAATCCCTTGTGGATGAGGAGGTTCGCGGCAGGGTTGCCCACACACACGATCACAGAGGGTTTTATGAGTTTGAGCTCGGCGTCCAGCCATTTCCTACAGGCGTTTACCTCGGCTGCCCGGGGCGGTCGGTTCCTCATCCTGCCCCCCGTTCCGATCTCACATGCCCTGCATTTTATCACGTTGGTGATCCATATCTCCTCACGCCTGAGCGATATCTCCTTCAGCACCTCATTGAGCAGTCTGCCAGCCCGACCGACAAACGGCCTGCCCTCTCTGTCCTCGTTCTCGCCCGGTCCTTCACCGACCAAGACGATCTTCGCAGAAGGATCCCCCTCACCGAAGACCACTTGAGTTCGGGTTTTATGTAGATCGCAGTCGGTGCAGGTTGAGGCGCGTCTCTTCAACTCCTCCATTTTTTCCCTGACATCCTCCATCTTCAAACCTCCTTTTTCACTTCATCTATCTGTTCAAGGAGTTTCTCTATGGCGACGTCGAGTTGACTGTCCACGCCCTTCGCCGTCTCGCCGAATTCCCTCTCAACCCAGAAATCGGCCTCCCTGGATCTGCCCTCCAGGCTCTCTCCCGATGTGCTCCAGATCTGAAATCTGGGGATTCTAACCCGTGTGCCGTCGATCAAGGTCACGTTCCACGTCCATATAACGGCTCCGGCCGTGGGCGTTCCGACCGTCTTGCCCAAATTCAGCCTGCGAAACCCCTCGGTGAACATCTCGGCATTGCTGCCCGAATGCTCGTTATGAACGAGGATGACGGGTTTGTCCAATATCCTGTTGCCGGCGAGGTTGGTCGACCAGTATATGGCCCTATCCCTGAATTTCGAGAGCGCATATCCTCTCCGTAGCAGGACATCGAGGATAAATGAGGCGATATGACCCCCGCCGTTATACCGGACATCCACGATCACGCCCTCTTTAGCATGTGTTTCGACGTCCAGATCGACCAGGAACTGCATGTAGCTGGGATAATCCATCGCCCGGATATGGACGTAGCCGAGCCTGCCATCGCTTTTACGATGCACATATTCGGCGTTCCTGCGCACCCAGTATCGATACTCCAGATTTTTCATCCTTCCGTAATTGGCCGGTTGGACGACGATCTCCCAAGCGCCGTCGAGCGACGGGTTATCGTTGATCTTTACGAAAACCCTCCTGCCCGCCTTCCTGTAAAGCAGCTCCTCGAGACGGACTCCTCTTTCGATCTTAACCCCGTCGATCTCCACTATATAATCGCCGACCTTAGGCGGGTTTTCCGCCAAAGCCATCGGCCCCTGTGGGATTATCTCCGATATTCTGAGGTATCCCTCCTCCTCCAGGACGTCCCTGTCGAAATGAACTCCCAGGAAGGCATCGTTATTCGAGCCTCCACCTCCAAAAGCTCCTGTGTGCGATGCGTTGAGCTCTCCCATCATCAGCGATAGGAGCTCTATCAGATCATCCCGCGTCATAGCGCCTCGAACCACCGGTTCAAACCGGTCTCGAACCTCCTGCCAGTTAACGCCGTTGTAGTTCGGATCGAAGAAATCGTCCCTGATCACCGTCCAGGCTTGGTGGAACACCTCCATTTTCTCCTCGTGAAAATCCACATCAAACTCCGCTTTCACATCCAGCCTCTTCACGTCTCCGTCGGGAAATCCCCTGTGGTGTATCCTCCTACCGTCCAGGAAGAAGATCTTCTTGCCGTCAGGGGTGAAATACACATCCCGTTTTTCCCCTGACGATGATGTGATCTGTCTGGCGGGTTCCTTCATCTTATCGCGTTCAAGCGTCTTAACCCATAGGTTTTCCTGCCCCGTGACGGAGGAGCGATAGATGAGGTTTTTAGAGTCGGGGGAAAGGGCGCATATCGTCGCGTTCAGCCTCGGGGAGGTGATGAAGGAGAGACGATGCTTTATCTCATCAAACTCCACCTCAACTTTCGGAGGCTCATCCTTATTTTCCCCCTCTTTTTTCTCCTCGATGAACAGCCTATCGAACTCCTCCTCCTTGAACTGAGGCGGTGGAGGTATGAGATCCACGCGGGCGATCTGGGCCTCGGAGCGGTACTGCCCCGTGTTGAAGAGGATGAACTTCCCGTCCTTCGACCAGGTTATCCCGTCACATCGTATGTTGCTCAGGAAGGTTATCTGTCTCGCCTCCTTCTCGCCGAGCCTCTGGAGATAGATGTTGCTGAAATAACGCTCATCCTGTGCCGCAAAGGCTATCCACTGGCCATCGGGAGACCAGGCGAAATCGGTGGGAGTCGGCACTCCCCAGACGAACTTCGCCTTGATGAAGGGTTGGACCTCGCCGCTTTCCACATCCAGCAGCCTTATCTCATCCCTGCCGTATATGAAGGCGATCTTTCCCCCGTCAGGGGAGAACTTCGGGAGGAACTTCTGTCCCTCCATCCGAGTGAGCCTTCTCTCCTCCTTCAGGGTAAAGTCGTAGAGGAAGATCTCATTATCTCCGAACCTGTCTGAGATATAGACGATTTTTTCGCTGTCAGGGCTCCAATTGATATGCCGCTCAACGTGATGGGATTCGGTCACCCTGAAAGCGTCTCCGCCCTTCTCAGAGGAGACGGCGAATATCTCGCCCCTTACCACGAAGGCTATCTTCCTGGCATCGGGTGAGAGGGCCATCTCGGATATATCACCTGTGTAGACCTTATGCGATACGGGAACGAATTTCTGGTCGGGCCTGAGCTTGATCTCCACGGGCGCAGCTTGGCCGGAGCTCACATCCAGAAGCCATATGCCGAAATCCCTCTCAAACGCTATGAACCGCCCGTCATATGAGATGGTGGGCCTTATCAATCTCCCATCGGTGAAATCCGTTATCCGTCGGGGTTCCGATCCATCGATCGGCATAAACCATATGTTCTCACACCCGGACCTATCGGAGACGAAGTAAATTCCGCTTCCATCGCCGCTCCACATCGGATACAGGTTTCTCCCCGGAGCGTCTGATATCTTCCTGAAGGATGATGGCCGCTCCTCGGTGAGCCAGATATCGGAGGTGGCGGGCGCGGGGCCTTTACGCCACCAGTGAGTTCCGTTGTTGTTAAACGCTATCCGCCTCCCATCCGGTGAGATCGCTATGTTGTAGACGGCCTCAAAGGGTTCCTCGAACAGTTTTATCGGTTCGCCCCCATCTATGGAAACCTTATAGGCCGCCGTGCTTCGGCCGTCGTAAGCTGAGTTGAAGTATATCCATCTCCCATCCGGCGACCAACAGTCCAGAGAATCGTAGGAATCGCTGAAGGTGAGCCTGATCGGATACTCCGGCAGGGGATTGAGCTCGGATATATCCCAGGGCATCAGATATATGTCGCCGTTTCCCGTGCGTTTGGAGACGAAAGCTAGAAAAGCGCCGTCAGGTGAAAATCTGGGTCTCTCATCATAGCCGCCGTGTGATGTGACCGGAGACGCCTTCCCACCGCTGGATTCCACCACCCATATGTCCCCGGCGTACGAGAAAGCTATGAGGGAACCATCGGGACTGAGAGCTGGCGTGCGAAGATACGGGATAACCTTCATCTGGGGCCTCCTTCAGGGATTTACCCAATTATACTACGCGTGACGGCGCGAGACAAGATCACCTCAGCGGCATCACGTAGTGTATCTGCTTGGCGATCTCCCGGAATCCGAGCTTCGGGTAGAACTTCTTGCAGATCTCATTCTGTTCCAGCGTCTCTATCCTGACGAACTCCATGCCCGATTCCCTCAGGTATCTCAGCGCTTCGCTTATGAGCTTCGATCCGATCCCCCTCCCCTGGTATTTCGGGGTGACGGCGAAGTTCACTATCCTGCCTATCCTCGTCTCCTCATCCACGCGGGTGGTGATATATCCGACCACCTCGCCCTCTACCTCGGCGACGAACACGCCTTTTGGATTGGAGTTGCAGTCATTATCGATATCCCTCGCCTTTCTCTCATACCACCTTCTGCCTGCTATCGGGCCGAAGATGTGTTCTATATTCTGATCTATCGAGACCCCGTCGAAGGCCTCGGCGGTGATCTCCCTAAGCCTTTCCCTGTCCGATTCCCTGAACGGCCTGATCCTCACACCCATCTAATCACCTTTTGCTTCCTTTGGACAGAGTTCGATCGTCCTCTCCATAATTTCCCTCGCGATCCTCACAGCCCTCCCGGCTTCCCTTCCGGATGGTTCTCCATGCGGTAACAATCCCTTTTCCGTCGGATATCTCCCCCTGTAGATGCTATTCAGGAAGGCAGCGTCATCCATTTCGAGCTCCATATCCCATCCCAGCGATTTCACCCTTCCTAGGAGCTCGATTATATCGTGGGTTCTCTCGGGGATCTTCCCACTCTCCAGGATTAGCGCCTTCAGGCATTTTTCAACGCACTGTTGACTGTGGTAACATGCGCCTTTGAACTTTCCATGCTCAAGTAGGATGATGGCCGATTCCAGATCATCCTGGGAATCCCTTAACCATGCTTGGGTGATCTCTCTCATGTATATCACCTTACCCTTTCTCATAACTTCTTCTATAAACGGGCTGCCGATAGAGAGGAGGGATCTCACTTCCTGAGGTGTATAGACGAAGAGGTCCAGAGGTATCAGTCTATCAGACAGGATCTTCTCCACCTCGATCTGTCTTTCGACGGGAGGTTTATCGGTCTCCTTAATGATGAGCAGATCGAAATCACTCCCTTCCCGTTCGTTACCCTCGGCGCGGGAGCCAAAGAGGATTATCCTATCGGGCGAGTAGAGTTCAACCAGTCTCTTTACGACCTCTTCAAGTGAGCTAATCATGTGAAGAACCTCATCGCCTCCCTCAGATTTTTAAGCACGGCGAAGGCCTGGGTGAAATCCTGGCTTTGGGTGTGTTCATGTGGAACCGCCAGCACACGCATTATCCCCGCCGCCCTTGCCGAGAGGACACCGGACTCGGAATCCTCCAGGGCGATGCAGTGTCGAGGCTCAACTTCAGCCATCTGAGTTGCGAGTATGTAGACGTCGGGAAAAGGTTTCTGCCGCTTGACCTTCGATACGGTGGATATGCCGTCGAAGAACTCCTCCGGAGGTTGGGATATGCCCATTTTCTGGAACATCGATTCGAGCACCACCTCGACATCTCTATCGGGCGAGTTGGTCACGACGACCATTTTCAACTCTCTCCTTCTGGCCTCATCGAAGATCTCCTCCAATCCGTCGTTCGGCCTCACGCCCTCTTTTCGGACGAGCTCCAGGTATATCTCCTTCCTCTCCCGCACGATATCCTCCAGATCCTCCTTCAACCCGTAGGTCTCCTTCAGATAGAGGCAGTCCTCCCTGTCCTCCCTGCCCACGAAGAATGCCCTTTCCCGTGGGGAGAGGACGAAGTTCGGGAATCCTTTTCTCCGCATCATCTCGTTGAACGCCTCTATCTGTAGGTCCTCGCTCAACGCCATCAGCCCGTCCATATCCAGAAGCAGAGCTCTGACCTCCGGCAGCCTGGCTTCATAGAGCACCGCTCCATCCTTCCTTCGCTCGATGAGATCGTAGTTATCCACCAGCCTGTATAGCCCTTCCCGATCCAACTGTCCCTCCGTTCCACCGAATCTCTCAAGCGATGCCCTGGCATTGGCTGAGGCCAGGATAGCTGACTCCTCAGCCGATTTACCCATCTGCATGAAGAAATCCATGGTGCAGTTGAAGGTATCCCCCACCCCGATTCTATCCTTGACGTTGAAGTAGGGGAAGGAGGATATCTCGACCTTTCTGCCCTCACCGAACAGAAGAGCTCCTCGGCGGCCGAGCTTTACGACAAGGATAAAACCGCTCGGAGCACGAGACGAGATAACCTCCCCAGCTACTTCCGGATTATCTCGACCGCTCAACGCAATAGCATCCTCCTCTGAGAGGAAGAGCCTGTCGAGATCGGGCAACACCGATTCGATGAAGGAAGCTCTCACGTCAGAGGGCCATTCCCCGTCGAGGTTCGGCTCCAGTGATATCTTCATGCCGTTCGATCTCGCCCTTCTGAGTGACCGGCGGAGATCGTCAAGCCTCATCCCTCGGATAGAGGGGATATGCAGAAGACCGGATTGGTTTCGACTTTTGCATCCTGAGATATCAACCACCCGTCCGCCGAGCTTATGGAAGCCGGATGCGTAAACGTCGGATTCTCCCAACATTAAGACCATCGGGGACATCTATCGATCTCCTCCTACAGATTTATCTCCTCCCATTTTTTGCTCTTCATGGACTTATACGCCGTATCGAGTATGACGTTGACGATGTAACCGTCCTCGAAGGTTTCCCTGGGGGTGATCCCTTTTTCGACGCACTCGACGAAATGGTGCATTTCCTCATGATATCCGTATATCCAGGCCTCGTCGACGCATGGGAAAACCCATCCGATATCCGCCTCGCCCTTTTCCACCACATATCCGCTGCCTCTCAGCGTGAATGCCCTCATAGGAGTGCTCCGGGTGACATCTGTGAAGATCACCCCGTCAGTGCCGTAGACCTCGTTTCTCAGATCCAATCCCCCGCGCGCTGTCCAACTGGTCTCCGACACGCTCATCTGTCCTCCCTCGAACCTCAGGAGCAACACGGCGTTATCCTCAGCGGTGGTCTTATCCTTATGATAGAGCAGGTCGCCCCAAGCTATACATTCGACCGGTTTGACATCCTTGCCGATGAAATATCTGGCGGCCTCTATACAGTGACATCCCATATCGTTGAGCGCGCCGCCTCCCGTTAGATTGGGGTCCCAGAAATGCGGGGAATGCGGTCCGGCGTGTCCCTCCCGCGATCGAACCATCAAAACCCGACCGATACTTCCCTGCTCGATCATCTTCCTGGCATGCACCACCGCCGGGCTGAAGACCTCCGTCTCGGCGTATCCATGCATGACGCCCGCCTCGCGCACGGCATCCAGCATCTCCTTCGCCTCAGAGGCGTTTCTGGCTAACGGCTTCGTACAGACCACGTTCTTCTTCGCCTCAGCGACCATGATGGCGGCATCGCGATGGAGATGGTTCGGCAGGGCTATTATGACGAGATCGACATCGCCCTCGATCACCTCCTCCATCCGCGTCGTCCACCGTTTGATTCCCCACTTCTCGGCGAACTCCCTCGCCCTTCCCTCAGTGCGCGAATAGTTGATGACGACCTCCGCGCCCGGAACGTCGCGAAGCCCCTGCATGTAGAACTCCGCGACGAAACCGCTGCCTAAAAATCCAAGTCTTACCATTTCAACCTCCTTCTGTGGGTGGATTTATGTCGTATTTTTTCATTTTGGACAGCAAAGTCTTCCTGTCTATGCCCAAGATTCGAGCGGCCTTGGACCTGTTCCAGTTAAGCCTTTCAAGCGTGCTGAGGATATGCTCCCTCTCGACCTCCTCCAGTGATCGAAGCTGATAGCATTCATCCATGGATCTCGCCGTAGCCGGGGATGGCTGCATCAGGTCGTCCACGTCTATCATCTCCTTCTCGGTCAGGATGACAGCCCGCTCTATGATGTTCTCCAGCTCCCTCACGTTGCCGGGGAAGTCGTAACCGGTGAGCAGATCCATGGCCTCTTCCGTGATGCCCTTTACCCTTTTGCCCTTTTTCGCGTTGAACTTTCGGATGAAATGATGGACCAAAAGGGGTATATCCCCTCGCCTCTCGCGAAGAGGGGGGAGGAGGATGGGGACGACGTTTAGCCTGTAGTAGAGGTCCTCGCGAAAACGTCCTGAAGCGATTTCCTGTCGAAGATCTCTGTTCGTGGCAGCGATGATCCGGACGTCCACCTTGATGGGTTTACCGCTCCCCACTCTGGTGATTTCCTTCTCCTGAATCGCCCTCAGAAGCTTGGACTGGATGTTCAATGGGAGGCTCGCCACCTCATCCAAGAATATGGTGCCTCCGTTTGCCAGTTCGAACCTCCCGTATTTCGTGGCTATGGCCCCCGTAAATGCCCCCTTGACGTGGCCGAAGAGCTCGCTTTCCAGGAGCGTTTCGACGAGCGTGTTACAATCGACAACTATCATCGGTTTCTCCCTGCGAGGGCTCGCCATGTGGATCGCCCTCGCGACCAGCTCCTTCCCGGTTCCGCTTTCGCCTTGTATAAGAACCGTGCTGTCGGTCGGAGCGACCTTGGCTATGAGACGCTTCACCTCTAGAATCGACTCGCTTTCGCCGACGATCTGATCTGACCAGTCGGAGAATATCTGACGCTTAAGTCCCAGATTTTCGAGCGTCAGCGCCCTTTTCTCCATTGCTCTGTTCACGATCACCCTGAGCTCATCGGGCGTGAAAGGTTTGGGCAGGAAATCAAAGGCCCCCGCCTTCATCGCTTCGACGGCGTGCTCAACGGTCGCATACCCGGTTATAACCACAACCACCACGTCGGGTATATCGGCCTTGATTCGCCTGAGCACCTCCATCCCGTCCATCCCCGGAAGCTTCAGATCGAGGATGATCAGATCGAAGATCTGCTCCCGGAGTTTCCTCAGTCCCTCCATCCCGTCGAAGGCGGATTCCACCCTATGTCCGCTTCTGGTCAACACCTTACGGCAGGAGTCATGAACGACCTGTTCGTCATCTATGATGAGAATATTACCCTTCATCTTCGGACGAATCCCCGCGGTTTGCCCTGAGAGGCAACGTTATGGTGAACGTGGTTCCCATCCCCATCTCGCTTTCGACCTCGATAGAGCCGCCGTGTCTCCGGATTATCCCATAGGTGACCGATAACCCAAGCCCTGTTCCCTTCCCCGTCTGCTTGGTCGTGAAGAAGGGCTCGAAGATCCTGTTGATATACTCCGGCGGTATCCCGGGGCCTGTATCGGATATCCTCACGATTACATGCTTTCCGTCCTCGGAGGATTTCGTCTCTATCGTCAGCGTTCCCCCCTCCACCTCCATCGCCTCGGCGGCGTTTATGATTATGTTGACGAAGGCCTGCTCCAACTGTCCGGGATCGGCCATTATGGGAGGCAGATTGGGATGAAACATCCTGACCACCTCGATGTTTCTGAAGATGGACTGATTTTCGACCAGAGCGAGGGCGTGATGCAATGCTCTGTTGACGTCCGTGGGTTCTATCTTCGGCTCGTTCCTCCTTGCGAACTCCAGAAGCCCCCTGACGATATCCCGGCACCGCGTCGCCTCATGGATGATCCTCTGGATGTTCTCCCTAGCAGGGTTATCCTGAGGCATATCCTCAAGCAGCAGATGACTGTATATCAGAATTCCTCCTAACGGATTGTTGATCTCATGGGCTATTCCCGCCGCAAGTTGCCCCAGTGCCGCCAGCTTTTCGGTTCTCATCACCTGTTCCTGAGCCTCCTTAAGCTTCTCCTCCCTGTTCTTCAGCGACTCGGTCATCATGTTGAAGGCCTCGACCAGATCGTAGATCTCACTGCAATAGCTACCCTCCACCTTCTGTGAAAGGTCTCCCCTTGCGATCTCATGCGCTGCTCTTGCCAGCCTCTTTATCGGCCTGACAATACCCGTCGTGAGGAAATAGGATATCATGAAGGCAAGAGCCATACCGGAAAGCGTGATCAGGGTATAGGTTCGCATCACGCTTCTTTTGAGGTCCAGGAACTTCTCCTCAAGTGCTCCGACATAGAGCATACCGATTATCTTACCCTTTATATCCCTGATGGGATCGTACGCCGCTATATAACAATTACCGGCGACCAAGGCCTTTCCTATCCAGAGCCGTCCTTTAAGGAACACCTGATCGCGCACCTCCTTTGAAACCCTCGTCCCGATGGCCCTTGTCCCGTCCTCCTTTCTAACGTTGGTGGAGATGCGCACGTCGTTCATAAATATCGTGGCCGTTCCGACGTCCCGCCCTTTATAGATCTCGCCTTGATACACGATGTTCTTTATCCTGTCCACGATCTCATAGCTTTTGTTAAGGAGCATACCGCCGTAGAGAACTCCCAGAACCTCTCCTTTCCATATGATCGGTGCGGCAGCGGCAATTACCATCCCGTCGAACACGGAACTTCCGGATTCGGTTTCGATAAAGGCTCTCTGGGCCAATCCTTCATCCTCCTTCAGGAGCTCCTCCCTGGGAATGATCGCCGTTCCGGAGGAGAGATCCAGGCTCTGAAGGGCCCTTTTAATGAACGGGTTTCGGATCAGCGAGTCGCCGTAGACCTCGGGATTATGAGATCTAAGGATCACCAAGCCCTTTGAATCGGTCACCGTGAGCCATTCCACCCCATCCTTACGCATGATCTCCTGGAGGGTTTCCATCAGTCCCTCTCGATCTCCGGATTTTACCATCTGTTTGAAGGGAGGCTGTGCGATGGTGAGGCGAACGACGTCTTCCACACGTCTGATCCTCTCCAAGTATACCTCCCAGGCCGAATTGAGATCCAGTCTCACTTTATCCCTTGCCTGTTTGATCACCTCTCGGCCTATTAACCGCACGCCAAACCAAGCGGAAAAGAGGCCGAACGCCAGGACAACTGCCAGGAAACTGAGGTTTATCTTGCTTTTCAGCGAGATCCTCTTTCTCATCCTCATCCCTCAAAAGAGTATACCAGAGCGGTGGGATAAAGACAAGTCCAGTGGATGAGGCTTCTTATACACCCTGATCTACCCTAATTTTACCACCTGCTTTCAAGAGCTCTGTTGAGGCTATAGCAGTAACCCATCATCCTCAACCTTGAAAAGGTGTCCAAAGCCGTTATCTGATACCTGGGTAGTTTCCTCACTCTCAGATGCACCGACTCACTTCCCAAAGCTGCCTTGTCTTGGATCTCTTTGACCTCAAGCTCTGCCATCCCTAATATGCTGGATATAGAGCTTTCCTCCTCTTTTCCCCTTTTCTCGTGAGCTTGTTCCTATCAAGTAAGTATATGCCTTATGGTGTGAGGTGAACAGGATATCCTCTTTGGACCATAGCCCGTTTGTTTTCTTAGCTTGATCACCCTCTTTACTATCTTCTCATCTGTCCTGTTGGGATGTTTTTCGGCCCTCTCGATCTGTCTTTAAGTCCTCCCTCTCCATATTGGTGATACCTCTTGAGCCATTTCCTGACCGTGTTTCTCGATGTTTTGAACAGTTCTGCCGCCTTTGATATGCCAGCCTCTTGGGCCATCTTTACCATCTTGAGTCAAGCGGGCCGGATTAGGTGAGCTCTCTAAGTGAGAAGATCTAGTGGGATGCCATCACCCTTCCGATCGCCCCTCCTAACCCTCCTATGAACAATCTATCTCGTATCCCTAACCTCTCGTAGAGCCTCTCGGTCCAAAGCGATCTGTAGGGGCCGAAGTTAACCAGACCTAAGGGTCTGGGGGCTATCATCCCGAGCGCCTGGGGTATGTCCAAAACTTTCAGTATCCCGATTATGTGTCCGCCATCCAGATGTGTCGTGGAGATGGAATCGGCCACCACGCCTCCCACCTCTTCGTCCAGCAAGGCCGCGTAGACGCACGCCACGCCCGCGTCCCCTTTGCCGTAGAGGAATATCCTCTCGAACTTCTCCCTCAGGAACCGGATCGCCTTTAAGGTGTCGTGTATCGCCATCGTCGTCCAAGTCAGCCCGATCCAGAGGGCGGATCTCGTCAGATGTCTGAAATCGATCGTATTGGACGGATTGGGCGCGCTCAGTCCGGTTCCACGAGGCTCGAAAACGGCGTAGGCATGTTCGCCGCCCACCCTTCCCATCACCTCCCGGACGCTCTCGTCGGGGTTGAGCACGGCCAAGAGGAGCTTATCGGTCGGTTCTTTTGGGGTTATAAGTTCGAGCCACACATCCATCCCTTCTATCTCCCCCTGATAGACCAAGTGCCGCCTCTCACCCGCCATGTAGTCGCCTATCATCTCCATCGAGAGCTCCTCATCGGACCGTTCGATCCAGCTGAGTGGGGTCTCTACCAGCCGATGTCTGAGCTCCCGTTTGGTCTCCTCCCACTCCTCTCGTGATGAAGGCAGTCTCACCCTGCCGCGCCTTGTGATCAGCTCGGGCAATAAGTCGAGTCTATCGGGTTCGGGCGGAGCACCGTTGAAAACCGATGTCACCCTCTCCCCATGTTCCTCACCTCCGAGCTCTATCATCGGCTTTTCCTCACCGGCGATGTGTTCGTCGAACCATTTGTTTATCGTCTCGATCGTCTCGGGCTGGTAGGAGTGCGGACCCGGATACTCGAACAGCTCGCATTTATCGGCCTGACCGTAAAGCCGGTAGATCCTCTTTATCCTTTCATACATCCCCCTCCACCCTTTGGGCGTGTAGAGGCTGTCGTGTATGGCGAAACAGAGCAGTAGAGGTCTAGGGGCTATCAGCGCGAAAAATTCAGACGTGTCCCTTTGGTAGATGTTGAAGAGCATCATGCAGTCGCAATGTCCCCAGGCGTGTCTGTGACCCACCAGGGTTTCGATCGAGTCGGTGCCGGCCACGGAAGCGACCGCCTTCACCCTCTCATCGGCGACGGCCAGGAAAAGCGAATGGGCTCCTCCGCCGGATATGCCCGTAGCGCCGACTTTATCAGGGTTTACCTCAGGCAGCGAGAGAAGGAGATCCAGAGCTCTGATCGAGTTCCAAAGCTCGCCGCCCGCCGGGGTGTATCCCAGCGATACCCAGTCGAACCTCTCCCCGTAATAAAGCCCGTGGTGATCCCCGGGGTTGTCGCCCTGCTCTATGGTGTCAAACGAGAGGCAGAGATACCCCCTTTTGGCCCACATGATCCCGTGCGGTTGATACCCGTGCGTCCCTATGGGCCGGTGTCCACAGACATAGAGCACGGCGGGCAACTTTCCATCGGGCATGGGGTCGGGTCTGTAGATATGGGCCGTACCCCATATCTCCGGAAGTATCCGATAGGCCACCTTTTCGACCCTGTACCCTTCTCCCCAAAACTCCCCCAGGGTTTGAGGATCGAGATCACATTTTTCGGGCATAGGGTCTAAACCCATCATCCTCATGAACTCCTTCAACCTTCCATCCCTTTCATCCTTCCAATCCTGAAGGGTTTTTATCCCCTCAAACGCCCTCCCGGTTATCCGGGTGGCCGTGCGCGCTATATAACCCCAGAGCGTTCCTCCCATCTTTCCATATCCTCCCTTCGACCACAGACATTATTTCCGAGGCAGGTGGGCGATAGCGCCTAAGGCCGACTCATAAACCTCTCTTATCGGTATGTCGGCCTGCAGGGCGATCCGGCGACACGATTCATATTCGGGGGCATATTTAACCTGACCCTCCATTCTTGTGACCTTGACCCTCACATCGCCGTATGGCGTGTGGACGGTGATCACCTCCCTCGGGAGCTTCAACCTGCTCGCCTCAACCATTCTGACACCTATTGTGCTGGTCTCAACGAGGATCGTCCGGGACAGCTCCGTCTCCCTGCCCTTGGGCGCTATCACGGTGAGCTTTATCCCCGGCCGGTTCTTCTTCATGTATATAGGCGTGAAAAAGACGTCCAGCGCCCCTTTTTCGAACAGCTTCTCCATCGTATATCCCAGCATCTCGTGGTTCATGTCGTCTATGTTCGTCTCTATCAGGACCACCGTATCGGTCTGAAGTTCCGATTCGGTTTGACCCAGAAAGATCCTGAGCAGGTTCGGCTGTTGTCGTAGTTTCCTCGATCCGGCTCCGTATCCGACCGCCTCTATCTTCATGGGCGGCATAGCGCCGAATTGTGAGGCGAGGGTGGAGATTATCGCCGCGCCCGTCGGCGTGGTCAACTCCGCCTCTATATCGCTTTGTCTCACCGGTATGTTCCTGAGAAGTTCTGCGGTTGCAGGCGCCGGAATCGGTATGACGCCATGCGCCGATCGGGTGAACCCCCTTCCCAGCGAGATGGGAGATGAAAATACCCTTTCAACCCCCAGAAGATCGAAGGCGATCGACGTGCCGACGATGTCCACAATGGAATCGACGGCGCCCACCTCGTGAAAGTGAACCTTCTCCTTAGGTATGCTGTGAACTTTCGCCTCCGCCTTGGCTAATCTATCGAATATCCGTTTGGCCATCGTTTTGGCGTTATCGGATATCCCGCTGGAATCTATGATCCGGAGTATCTCAGAAAAGGTGCGGTGTGGATGATCGTGGTCGCTGCCCTCAGAGTGAAGGATAACGGAGAATTTGGTGGCTGAGATACCATGTCTCGATATCCTTTCAGATCTCAGGCTATATCCGTGAAGGTCGAGCTTTTCAAGCTCGATCCTGATACGTTCCAGATCGACCCCCAGATCCAGCAGGGCCCCCAGGGTCATATCGCCGCTGATCCCTGAGAAGCAGTCGAAATATATCGTCTTCATAGCAAACTCCTCGAAGGAACTATCACGATTAATTCTAACGCGGCGGGGATAAATGAGTCAAGCTTTAAATGGTATTGACTCACGATCAGAGTGGTTTTATAATTTAGTTGAAATTCTATGGTACTGTCAAAAAAATAATGAAACAGGATGGTAAATCGGAGGGTGAGAATGGAGATCTAGATGGGAAAAGAAACGACACACTTCACCCATGAGAGATCCGAAGCTCTCTCGAAAAACCCTCCACTT
>JAGGXZ010000090.1 GCA_021162805.1 Candidatus Poribacteria bacterium | reverse complement strand
GGATTTGACCCGGACGGAGGAATCGCAGGTTCCCCCGCGCACTGCGATTCCTTCGTTATTTTTATCATCTCGGTTTCCTGTTCGGCCCCAGAAGCGGCACGAACATCACCGGTATGATGTTCCTCTGTTTGAGCTTTCCCTCTTTGGTCTTCTCTATAAGGATCAGGTTCTGATAGAGGAAGGAGCCGACCGGTATGCACATCCTTCCGCCCGGTTTGAGCTGTTTTATCAATGGGGGCGGAACATGACGCGCGGCACACGTGACGATTATGGCGTCGAAGGGGGCGTGTTCCTTCCATCCGTAATATCCGTCGCCTATCTTCACCTCGACGTTCTTGTAGCCGAGTTTTCGCAGCCGCTTCTTGGCCGGTTCGCCCAGTTCCTTGATGATCTCTATCGTGTAAACCTTTTTAACGAGCTTCGATAGCACCGCCGCCTGATACCCCGATCCGGTTCCCACCTCCAGCACCACGCTGTCCTTGTTCACCTTCAGAAGCTCCGTCATCAGCGCGACGATGTAAGGCTGGGATATGGTCTGGCCATAACCTATCGGCAGGGGACGGTTCTCATAGGCATAGCGGGTGAGGTTTTTCGGGACGAACTCATGTCTCGGCACCTCTCCCATCGCCTCAAGCACGTTCTTATCCTTTATGCCCTCCCGCTTAAGCACATCGACCATCTGAGCCCTGCGGAGCCTATGAACCTCATCGTCGATGGCGAAAAGGGAAGATGAGACGATAAGCGAGAGGAGAACTAAGATGGACGTGATGGCTTTCCTCATAAAATCCCCTCCATCCTCAGTGATTCGTAAAGGCCGTTTCTGTGGGAGGCCTGCATCTTACATTTGACATGTCCGCCGGCCATAAGGCCGTTTCCGATCACCTCATCCCTGAAGCAGAGGGCGACATACCCGTTTTCGGCCGACGCCTCCACCTTCGCCCCTCCCGAGAGCAGGACGCTGCGCAGCACTTCGATCGGAAGTTCAACTCTGCTTTTCCTGATCCTATCTCCCAGATAGACCAATCCCCAATCGGTGGGTCTGATCCTGCCTCCCCTCATAAGCCCCGCTATCCTGAGGCCGAAACCCGACGTCCTGAAGATCTCAAGCATCCTCAGATCCGCGGTGGTCATCCACATGTAATCGGATCTTCTGATGAAACTCATGCCCTCAAAGGCGGACGGATCAACGTCGAACCTATCGCGGTAATACCCCACGACGTCGTCCGCCGGATCTGACGGATGTTCCATCTCGTCTATCCTGTCCTTTTTCCCCCTGGGATCATCCAGCTTTCTCAGCTTTGCGACAAAGGCGCCGCCTGAATCCAGAAGATGCGGGTATATCCGGATACAGAGTTCCATATCGGGATGGAACCTCCTTCCCTCCCATTCGCTTAGGCCGGCGAGATGAGGTATATCGATATCGATCGGCTCAAGCCGAACGGGGCGGTTTTCAAGGGCATGTTGTATGACCATCTCGTTCTCCTCAGGGGCGAAGGTGCATGTCGAATAGACGATCACTCCGCCGATTTTCGTCAGATCTATCGCTTTGAGGATGGCGTTTTTCTGGAACGAGGAGATCCTCCTTATGTAGGTGAGGTTAGCGCCTCCTCTCAGGAAAGGCGATCTCCTGGCGTTTCCCTCGGCCGAGCACGGGGCGTCGAGGAGGACCTTATCGAAGAGCGTCTTTTCGGGCAGCGTTATGCCGTTGTAATTGCATATGATCGTGTTTGTCACGCCGAGCCTGTTCAGATTCCCGCTCAGAGCCCTGAGCCTTTTGAAATCGAGATCGTTGGCGATCAACGTGCCGGTGTTTCGCATCATCTCGGCGAGGTGTGTGGCTTTGCCTCCGGGCGCCGCACACATATCCAGTATCCGCTGCCCCGGCTGAGGGTCAAGTGCCAGAGGGGCCGCCATCGACGATGCCTCCTGAGGATAGTAGTATCCCTGCCAGTATTCGAAGAGCAGCCCTATCGATTTGGTACCCCTCACCGTGAAGAAATACGGACACCAGGGGGCCATCTCCACCTTAAGCCCCTTCTCCTCGAGCCTCCTCCTGAGATCATCGGGCGAGATCTTAAGCGTGTTGACCCTCAAAGTATGAGGCATCGGCCGTTGTATGGCTTTCAGGAACTCGCCCCAGTTGGGGATGATGTTCTTGTATCTCTCCATCTCGCCTCCAAGCGTTGAACTGCTATCATTATCATATCATGTTACGCCGTTTGAGGCAACTTGACGAAATCCAATCCGTTATGGGATAATAGGCGTGCTCAGATCTTCCAGAAGAGGGTGGAGGATGTCCGGGGAGACGGGATGGCTGATCTCCTGAAAGGGTTAAATCCCACCGTTCAGGCGCTTTTGGCAACGTGGCTTTCGGTTGATATCATGACCACATCGTCCAAGCACAACAACCACAATGGAAATCGATCGGATCTGCCGCTTAGCTGGCGGCATAGGATGGGTCTGTCCATCCTCGGGGGAGCCCTCCTGCTCCTCTCCTTCCCCTTCTTCAACCTCTGGCCGCTGATATGGATAGGGCTTGTGCCGCTGCTGATAGCGATACAGGGCGTCAAACCCAGGAGAGCCCTGCTTCTGGGATGGATCTGCGGGGCGATTTACGTCTCAGGCATGACATATTGGATCCTGCCGCTCTATCCATATGCCAATTTCCCGATAGTCCTGCTTGCCACCCTGCTTCTGACCGGATATCTGGCGTTTTACGTCGCCGGATTTTCGTGGATAGTCCGAAGACTTAACCTCAGATCCGCTCCGGCCTACATCTTCATACCCGCTGCCCTCTGGACGGCGCTTGAGCTCCTGAGAGGATGGCTTTTCACCGGATTGCCCTGGGGAAGCCTGGGACACAGCCAGTATAGGTTCCTCCCGATAGCGCAGATCGCCTCCATAACCGGCCTGGGGGGGATAAGCTTTCTGATCGTCTCCGTGAACGCCGCTCTGGCGAGGTTGATACTGGAATTCAGGAGGTGGAGGGAGGAGATACGATATATCCTCATCCCCTTCGCCCTATTTCTGATATGCCTCTCCTATGGGATCTGGAAGCTCGAAAGGCCCCTCCCCCCTAAGGGCAAGATCGAGATCGCCCTTATACCGGGTAACGTCCCCCAGAGGGAGAAGATGTACGGCGATCCCAGGGTGACCTTCAGGCGATATCTGGAGAACCTTGATGAGGTGACTTATGAAAGGCCGGATCTGATAGTCTTCCCCGAGACCTTCGTGCTGATGGATCTTCTGAGACCCGGCCGGAGGGAATACGTAGAGATACTTCAAAACAGACTTAGGGAGGGCGGCAGTTGGCTGCTTTTCGGCATCCCACACTATGAGACGAAGGGCGATAGGGGGGATTACAACGCGGCAGTGCTCCTCTCCCCCGATAGGGTTGTCGGGAAGTATTACAAGCAGCATCTTGTGCCGTTCAGCGAATACACCCCTTTGAGAAGGTATCTCCCGAAATCCATAAAGGAGAAGGTCGTCGGAATGGCCGATTTCAACAAAGGAAAGGAGAGCGTCGTCTTCACACTGCCGAACGGCGTCAGGTTCGGCGCGGTCATATGTTTTGAATCCGTCTTCCCATATATCTTCCGCGAGTTCGTCCGCAAGGGCGTCGACTTCATGGGGGTAATAACCAACGATGCCTGGTTCGAAGGGACATCCGCCCCATATCAGCATTATGCCATGGCGCCGTTCAGGGCGATCGAGATGGGCAAGGCGGTCTTCCGATGCGCCAACAAAGGGGTAACCTGCGTGATAGGCCCCAAGGGCAGGGTCATAAGCGGGGTTGTAAAACCGGATGAAAACGGCACCATCATCGCCGAGGTGCCGCTGTATCCGGGGATAACCCTCTATATGCGTTTCGGCGAGTGGTTCCCCCTGACATGCCTGATCGCCCTTTTAGCATATATGGCGCTTTCATACTTCATGAAAAGGGCACAACGGAGGTGAACCATGTCTGAGTGCATCTTCTGCAGCATAATAAGCGGTGATATACTCTCGACCAGGGTCTATGAGGATGAGGATGTGGTGGCCTTCATGGATATCAATCCCGCCAATCCTGGCCACACCTTGGTCGTCCCTAAAAGGCATTTCCGAAACCTGTTCGACGTCGATGAGGAGGTGGCGGCCAAGGTGATGCGGGTCGCCACTAAGATCGCCAAGGCGATCAAAGAGGCGCTTAACCCCGACGGCGTAAACCTCTTTCAGGCCAGCGAAAAGGCGGCTTTCCAGACCGTTTTCCACTTCCACATGCACGTCATACCGCGGTGGGAGGGAGATGATCTGGTGGAACCCTGGAAACCCGAGAAGGGAGATATCGAGGAGATCGGCCGTATTGCGGAGAGGATAAGGGAATCCCTTTCTACTACATCCTGAAGGCGTGACCTCCTCCCACCCCTGAAAGGAGATGGGCTTCCTCCTTCATCGAAGCGGCTTACATCGGAGGAACGAGGAGAAAGGAAATCCGTTGCACGTTCAACGTTTAACGTTGTAACGTTTTCCGCTCCCGGTTCCTCGTTCCTTAACCTTTGCAGAGGCCCTCTTCTTCAGAGGCTTAAGTACGGGCGAAAAATCTTTCGCCCCTCCTCTCTGTTCGGACCGGTCCGGCCCTAGGGTTTATACCGAAGGTATTATACCACAATCGGAGATAAAAAACAAGCTGCCGCTATCGTTCATGTATAATGTTACCGAAATCGGATGTAGGCTCAAAAGATAATGTTACCGAAAGGGAGAGGAG
>JAGGXZ010000089.1 GCA_021162805.1 Candidatus Poribacteria bacterium | reverse complement strand
GCCTTGAGGAACGTCTCCTGAGCCACGTCCTCTGCTTCATCCTGGTCCTGCAGTATGGAGAAGGCTGTGAGGCGTATGAGGTCGTAGTATCTTCTGACCAACTCCTCAAAGGCGGTTTTATCCCCTTTCAGGCTTTCTCGGACAAGCTCCTCATCTTTCATCTTTTATCCCTCGTATATATAGATGCGCGAGGGGAGGAAATATTACAAGAAATTTCCAGATGGATAATTCAAGACGGTGAGTGACCATTGTTGTTACCTAGTCAACTCGTGGTTATGATGAGGTAAGAGGTAATAAGTTTCTCTCATCCCTATCAGCCCCTCTGTTTTTACATCTTAACCCTACCGAATCGGAAATGGATTTGATTCGGCTTGTAAGGTACATTCTGTGACTCTGCCATCAAGGACATCTAACAGAACACGTCTACCGCGCTTCTGACCGTATCTCTCGCTGATATATACCGGATAGACGTAATACTCCCCCGGCGCTAAATGTCGGAAGATGAAACCTCCCTCTTCCTCAGGAGTGACACTGTATTCTACTCTGAAAACATCGTCGGTTAACCTCGAATCCACAGCATCAGCTCGCATCCGCAACCTAACGGTAACCTTCCACTCTGACCCACTGGTAGAGGTGACAATTCCTCTAACGGTTCCTCCCCTAACCAGCTCAACCATCAAAGGCTTACCATAAGATATATCATCAGGGGTCAATAGAGCCGGGGCATACCCCTCAGCTTCAGTGTATATGTAGCTCCTCCCGGGTTCAAAATCATAGATTTGAAACCTCCCATCCCACCCTGTGGAGGTGACCTCCCTACCATATATCGATCTCGCTTTGAAATCCCAAACATCCGGGAACCGATCCCTTTTCGTGATAAACCACCGCTTCTCTTTCATCATGTGAAGCGGGAACTCCTCGTCGAAGGAATAGATGAAGGCGTGCCCGATGGGCTCATGAGTTTGAGCATCCCGAACCATGCCGATCACCTTCTTAGACGGTTTCATGGATATGACCAACCGCTCGATCTCGTTTGAGATGGTGATCCCTCTGATATACCTGCTTGCGTAACCGGGTGCTTTGATCATCAGATCGATCCTCGAACCTAAAGGCACTCCGGGACACTCAAATTGACCTGTGGAGCTTCTGAACACATATCCGATCGCCCAATCATCTAACATTCCAATCGGTTCTCGGACGTATCTTAACATTGAGGTGCGGAATATATAGACGTGGAAATAGTCGATGGGTTCATCATCGGAGGCGGAGACAACCTGGCATGAAAGGACAGCTTGCCTTTTACGTCTTAAGGTTATTTTAACCGTTTTCCCCACCTTCACCTCCAGTTGTTTCCTTTCGAATTCGGGGTGATCTACGTTCAAAGTGACCTTCCCTTTCGGCAGGTCAGAGATCTTGAATCTTCCTTTCTCATCTGTGAACACTTGGAGCCAGAGGTATTGATCTCCAGCCTTCCGGACTATGACATATGCTTCATTTACAGGTCTTCCACGTTCGTCGACGACACGGCCCGAAATTGAATCTCCTTTCTTAAGAGGTATGTCGATCCCTGTCAGTGTATCTTGATTTTTTGGGAACTGGAAAGGAATTATACTCGGGGCGTATCCATCGGCTTTAGCGCTAACCCATCCTTTGGAGGTGGAGACGTTTTGGAAAAGATAGCAGCCATGCTCATCTGTCTTCGTAGTTTTCAGAATGGAAATGTCTCTTAAATCGAGGAAGGCAGGGAGCTTATTACATTGCACTGCAGCTTTGGAGATAGGCTTCCCTTTTGGATCGAGAACTCGACCCGATATCTTCTTGCCCGGCAGGAGAATCAGGTCGGGCAGCTTGAGGAGGTTGGGATTCTCCACGAAGAACTCGATATGGTTGTCCTGATAAAGGGGGTGTGAAAACTCGAGGCATTTCAACTCATGATATGGGAAAGTGATTGGGAACTCGTATATCCCTTTCTCATCCGTCCTGGCGGTCATCAGCAAGCTCCCTGTTTTGCCTCGGGCGTTCACCTCAACTCCATCAATGGGGTTGCCGTTTTCGTCCGTAACTTTCCCTTCGACTGGCGGGCCGGGTTCCAGTTCGATGTCGATATCGGTTAGATATCCGTTTTTGCTTGGGGATAGCATAAACTCTTGATATATCATCCCCTTTGCCATGACGATGAGGTGGAGTGGATGTTCGATAGCCGATCCTTCGATGTGCAGGTGATACTTTCCTTTTTGGGAGGTTGTCGCCTCGATGATTTTCCCTTCGTATGTGATGGCTTTGATCGTCGCCCTGACCACCGGTTTCCTGCTTGAACGCTCTGTGACTCTACCTGAAATTGAAATACTTTTGGGAGATCGTGAAACTTTTTCCGATGAAAGCCCCTTGAACCATGGAAAAATGCTAAATAATAGTAATACCAGTATTTTCAACTTCCAATCTTTAGGGATGAGGAGCTTTAGCATAAAATCACCTCCTAAAATTACGGAACCAAATGAAGTGAAGATTCATTTAACGTCTTTAGCGCATCGAAATCCGATGTCAAATGCTCTAGTCGTAGGTAACGCATAATAACGATAATTACACTGAAGCTGTAAACGTGTGGATGACCAACTTCCTCCACGTAAGACACGGTAGGTTCCCATATCAGGCCCACGGTCGCTAGGATAATCCGATTCGGAATACCAATCCGAACACCATTCCCAGACATTGCCGCTCATATCAAAACATCCATAAATACTAGTTCCTTTCGGATAAGCTCCAACGTTCAATAATCGTATTAAACCTCCATAGCTCACCCGTGTCCAATCAAATTCATTTCCCCAAGGATATCTCCGTCCATCAGTACCGCGTGCTGCTTTTTCCCATTCCGCTTCGGTAGGCAATCGTTTACCCGCCCACTTGGCATATGCTTGAGCTTCATACCAACTGATCCCCACAACTGGATGGTGAGGAGCGATGGAAGCTTTACTTTTTGACTTTACTATCCAATTTGCTGGCATTTCGATCTGATTTTCCTTGATGAATTCCCAACCTTCCTTTGACCATAATTCCCTTCTGTGGTAGCCACCATCTAAGATGAATTTCTCATAATCTTGATTGGTGACCTCATATATATCGATGTAGTAAGAATCAAGGTAAATAACGGATTGTCGATATGAGCCTCCTCCCATTAAAAATTTACCGGCAGGTATCAAAACCATACCGGATGGCATATCACTCGTAACCGGTTTCACATCGTATCTCAAGGACATAACTACCCATGTCCCTAATAATGCGAACAAGAGTAACCCGGCGATAACGGAAAAACTTATTATCCTCTTCATCGTAACTTCCCTAATTCCACTTAAAAGGGCGGGCAGATACCCGCCCTTCATTTATCGTTTAACTGGATGTTTCGCACCATGGAGCGTATTCAGTTGAGCATGTAAAGTGCACTAGAACTTCATCCTCAGCAACTATCCTACACTCCTTTATACATGGCGGATACTCGAATCCTATGCACCCTGAATCTTCACCCACACAGGTGTATTCATAACCAGCAGGGTACTCAGTTGGATATACAAGGCAGGTATCGGTTCGATTGGAAGAGGTCCCGCACTCATACGGATCTTCCCATGAGTATTGAGTCGGAGGGCAGCTTCGGTATCCATCCGTTCGATAACATCCAGGAGGATGTCCACCGTAGTCCATACATGGACCTGGATCAGATTTTTTACACTCCCACCACTCCTCTGGGGGAGCACCGGGATCAACACACTTCTCATAGCAGTCCGAGTCCGCTCTAACCTGAGCTGGTTCTATAATTTTAACGACGAAAATGACAGCCCAAGTCAGAGCGAGTAATATCGTGACGCCCCATAAAGAGTTAAGGCTTCTCATCTTTGGAAACCCTCCTTTCCTTTGGTTTTTTCAATATTCATGCTTAATACACCACCTCGATTTATCAAGAGCGGAAGGTGTTACCTTAAAGAAAGATTCAGGGAAACTCACATTGAAGCTAGCCTCCAGTATATTGTAACTAAGTTGAAGTTTCTTAATCTCCCCATTGCTTCGTGAGAAATACACCATAGTAATCCGTGTGGGATACCAGACACCTGAAAAGGCCCTGTAATCTTCATAAGATGAGACCTTAGCATAATTAACAAGCCCTGCTCGAAATGAATCGAGATGCTTTTCAACCTTGCGGAGACAAAAACCTTCCTCCGGAGAAACCCATAATTTGAGATCACAGAACTGGAGGATGTATATATCCTTACCTTCCTTATCTTTCTCCACACCTATGAGCCTCGGATAGTTTGAAGCAGTTTCATCCATCTCAACGCTTTGAGATTCAGGGACAGCTGGCATTTGAAAATCAAGACGTCCCATCTGTTCAAAATGGTGGAAATATCTATATCTTTCTCCAGTGAAAAACTGAGCGATTGGAGCTAATCTCTCAGCTTCCCTTAAACGTACCTGATATTGCCCATCAAAAAGATAAGTACGTTGATAGCCTAAATTGAAAATCTCAGCGATTCCCACCGGCACATCCTGTATAGTCCAGTCCCTGATCTCCAGCCTATAACGGTAAAAACTGTTGAAAACTTCAAAGAAGACAGTCCACTCTTCCCGTCTAGGAATTCCGGCTAGCAACATATTGTAGATAAAAGCTATGTCACTGTCACCTTTATAGGTGATCACTTTAGGTTTAAGACTAAGAATCTCCTGATATCGTTTCACTGCCTTATAAGCATCTGCCGGACGCATTGGTCTTGGTCCTATTCGATATTCCAGCCGTAGTTCACCACTTCTAATCGTTTTTCGAGCTAAATTTAATCCCTCGACAATTTCAGAGAGGGTCAATTTATCACTAAAAGACAGAGAAGGGTTGAGCAGCTCTATTATTATGAGAAGCCAAATATGCGATTTTATCATCTTACTCTCTCCTTATAACTTTTCTTAATGGCCTCCTTCGCCTTCCAGAGCTCTATAAGCTCCGTCTGGAGGAAGAAACGTTCCCAGTTAAGGGAATTGAACTCCTCTTCAAGAGACAACCTCTCCTGCATTCTGGGGTCCGATGCGGGCCCTTCCCTGGGCAGTTGGTCGAGCCTCCGTCCGATCTCATCCGCACGTGAAGAGACGACGATGAGTCTTCTCCGTTTCTCTTTAAATTCCCGATCCAACCTCTGATATTCCGGATCCGATTCCCAGGGTTTATCGCTTTGAGCTTTTGACGTCATGGCTTGCCTGTGGGGTAAAGTGGTTTTTATCGGCTCACTTTTCGGAACGGCCTCGCTCTCTATCTCCTTCTCCATTTCATCCAGCGCTTCATCGAGCCATCTGTTGAACTCCTCGAAGGTGAGCTCATCGGAGGTGGGTTTCCCTCCCTGTATCCTATGAGGGGCTGTCAGCTTCGTTTCCGTCTGTACTGTCTCCTCTTTCATCTCAATCCTACCTTGCACGTTTGAAGTCGAACTTCTCACAAGGTGATATCCCACCCATACCCCTCCCCCTGTCGCCAACGTTACCCCTATCCCTACTATAGCTATCTTCGTCGTCATCTTCATCACAACACCCCCCATCACCTTCACAATTTCCCTCCAGGGAAGGATCACTACACACCTCAGCCTCCTGAGAACCTTCTCCTTAACTTTCCTCCTCGCCCTGTGGAT
>JAGGXZ010000088.1 GCA_021162805.1 Candidatus Poribacteria bacterium | reverse complement strand
ATACTTCCATGACTCTAAGACCTAAGGTGCTATACAATGAGAGTGGAACTCAGCCTAAAACATGGACCTGGACGGTGACGTTGAAGGATAATACAGGTGCTACGGCATCAAGACAATTCACAGTAACTTACAACCCACAAGTATCTACATACACCATAGATTGGTCGGGTGCTGCGGCAAAGGGATGGAGAAACCCACTTGGAGAAGGAACTATGTTAGTTACACACCCAAACTATGATTTTGACTCGGAAGTTTACAAGAAGAATTGGGGGAAACGGCACGCAGGGGTGGATATCCACGCAGACGAAGGACACTCTGTATATTCTATCGCTACAGGTAAAGTTGTGAAGGTGGAACGTTCTTCTGATCCCATGCAATTAGTGATAATCATTCGCCATGAATGTTGGAAAGATGGAGAGAAATATTGCTTCCTTGCGGTATACGGTCATGTCTTAGCCTATGACTCTGTCAGGGAAGGAATCACAGTCGAACCAGGCCAGCCCATAGGTGGAATTCGAAAAGCAGGATCTCCTTCGCACCTGCACTTCGGCATCAACATTGGGTCTGAGCTGCCCTCTACTGGTTGGGGGAGAACCCCTGTTGATGTTGATCCGAGAGATGTTGGCTGGGTTAATCCCATACCTTATCTTTCTTCCATGTCTTCTTCAAGCTGGCTTGACCTTAACGATAAAGCTCTTGCCAATCTAATAAATGAGTATCTTAAAGAGAAAAACAGCCCGATGAGAGAGGAAGGCGAGCATTTTGTCAAATGGGGAAAGTATTTCAATGTGGATCCGCGCTTCATCGTGGCCATAGCAGGGGCAGAAAGCAGCTTTGGGAAGAATCCATGTGGTAATCAATATAACGCATGGGGGTGGAAGCCGGAAGGGAGCTGTTGGTCGGGTTTCGAACCTGGATGGGATCCTGATACTAATCGAAATACTTACAGTGATGCTCCCGGTTTTATCCCCGGTAAGGGCATTTACATGGAAACAGGTTATGAAGATGGTATATTTTGGGTAACTCGAACTTTGAGGGAAGAATATCTTAATAAAGGGCTAGATACCGTAGAAAAAATTGGCCCAAAATGGTGCCCTGAAGGTACTGCGAATTGGATCAAAAACGTGGGACGAATCTTGACTGAGAGCGAGCCTGAGGGGCTCGGAGGCGACTCTAGTGATTTATCATTTTTGATCTCCATCGATCTTACAGTTAACTTCGGAACCATAGCTCACAATGGATATTCCAGTTTCAAGGTTATAGCTTCCTATTCCGACGGCACTCAGAAAGATGTGAGTTCAAAAGCTTCTTACAAGGTAATTAACGATGGCTCTGAATATGGAAAGATAGAAGGATTAGGGCTTCGGGGAACCAATAATACATATAAGGATAAGAAAGTTATAATTGAGGCGAGCTATAAGGGAAAGATTGATAGGGAAGAGGTTATTGTCCGAGGGAAAGTTTCTCAGGCAGTTATAATTCCCTCTGAGCCTAACGGAACTGGTTTGATAACCTTCAGTACACCACCTTCCCCCTCTAAGGTCAATGATTACTGGGTTGCCGAGCTAACAGTAAAAAATGAATCCGGACTTTGGCTTGAATTTATACCTGTTCCCGCTAATAGAATCCTAGAGATAGATTGCATAGGAGAAGGGGTGCAGCAACAGACCTTCGGTGATGGCGTGAGGCTTGTTCCTCCTGGAAAGGAGATTACGTATAGGGTTAAATTCTGCGGTGATGGAGATAAATTTCAAGTCTTTGCATCATTTGGAAAGTTAAGCTTTGCAATAGATGTTATTAATCGCTTGTCCCCGATTCTCCCTGGAATTACGGGAGATATTGTTGGAGATATTTCAAAATTAATTGGTTACGTTCAGAAATATGGGGATGATGAATCGCTCAGGAAAACTTTAGACCATATCAACGAGCAGGAATATCTAAAAGCGCTTTGGAACTTCTGCTGTTTTGTTATCAAGGTTGCCAGGGAAGAAGGCATCGATATGGCTCTGGACAAGATCCTGGGTATAGCTAAGAGTATCTTCGAGCAAATAAAATCTTTAGGGACAAAGATAACGTACATGATCCAAACACGATTGGGCGGTAATCCGCCTATCTGCGAGTTTGAAATATCTGGAATAGGAAATAGACCGATAACGTATGCTCCGTCTGTATTTTCCATTGAGGCATCAGATATAGATGTTTCATCATCTACGCTAAACGGTTATCTTGCTGATGCAGGGGGAGAGACATGCCAAGTATGGTTTGAATATGGAACATCGACAAATTATGAGTTTTCTACGAATAAAGTTCTTATGTCAGCAGTTGGTTCTTTCAAACAGGATTTACCCGATTTGAAGGAGAATACTACTTATCACTTCAGAGCATGTGCGTCGAATAGTAAAGGAATTTCCTACGGATTAGATAAGACCTTTAGAACATTGACTAGTAATCATCCACCAGTTGTCGCCGATATAACTGGTCAGCCTAAGCAAATGAGTCCTAATACTGTTTATTCGGTGACCGCCAAATACCTTGATCCTGATGGGAAAGACAACCTTAAATTTTGTTATTTGCGGCTCTCTCACCCTACGAAACCTCTTACCATGATGTGGCATGAGCCCGGTGATTGGTACTCACCTTGGATGGGAGAGGAAGGGGTTAACTACCTTGATTTAATCGATGTTGTTAGCGTTCCTATAACTAACGGGTACCGATTAACATGGAAGTTCAAGCTTAATGGAAACTGGCCACAAGCGAGTAATGCCATTAACTTTGGTGTTTTCGCTTTGGATGAAAGCGACTTAGAAAGTGGATGGAGCTATGATAACACCGGTGCTTCTTTTGCTTCTCATATCATCTCTCTTACTCTCCATCCGGGTCTGAACTTTGTTTCCATTCCCGGTGATCCTGTTAACCCCAATGTGGCCGATTTATTTGGAGGGCGGGAGTCAATACCCGTAATAAGCTGGGAGGGCCAAGAAGGCCCGTTTGTGTTTACTTTAAGGCAGGATCCGCTAGGTTTCGTTCTTGCTGACACTTTGAAGTTTGGTGTGGGATATATTATCGGTGTTATAGGCGATAAGCCAATAGAGGTTCCAATTCAATATCAACCCCGAGACAGTCTAACTCGTCATGTAAAAGCCGGTTGGCATATGATAGGGAGTGTGGCTACCTCTTTACCTGTAAGCGCTCTTCGAACGGATCCTCCTGATGCTTTATATCCCTGCGTTTTCTACTGGGATCCAGTGAAAGGTTTCGAAATTGTAGACACCTTGGATCCTGGGAAAGCGTATTTCATAGCGATCCTTCAGGATGCAACCTTGTGCATTAACGCTAACGCTTCAGGAATACCTCCTGCTCCATCTCAGGCCTTACCTTCTCAGCTTTCCACGGAGGCTTCTTGGCAAGGCAAAATCAATATTTGCATGTCTGGACAGCATAAAGAATTGATTTTTGGCATGCATCCGCTTGCGTCCCCTGGTTTTGATGTTCTGTATGACTGTCCTATTCCTCCGAAGCCGCCAGGGAGTGGGGAAAACCTCATTATGGCTTACTGGATAATAAAGGATAGACATTTCCCCTTGCTCGACAGATCAATCCAGAAGGTAGGTTCTCATATTGTTTGGGAGCTATTTATAGAGATACCGGAAAGTGGTGAGATTCGATGGTATCATCTACCGCCGAAATACCGGAGTGTCATTTTGTATAAAGACAAGATTATTAAGATGGATGAGCTTGGAAGATTAACCTTGCCATCAGGAGAACATCATCTTACGATAGTTCTAGATGCTAGATGTTCATTGCCTAAACATACGGAGCTCTTGCCTAATTATCCCAATCCCTTCAATGCTGAGACATGGATACCTTATCGGCTGGCGGAGGATAGCAGTGTAACTCTGATCATCTACGATATGATGGGACGAGAAGTGAAGCGCTTCAAGCTTCATAATCAACTGGCGGGGGAATACATCCGAAAGGGGAGAGCAATTTACTGGGATGGAAGGAATCAACAAGGGGAGAGTGTAAGCAGTGGGATCTACTTCTATACTTTAAAGACACCCTATTTTACTCAAACACGAAAGCTAACAATTACTCGTTGATTTTCCTCTATAAAGGGGTGTGGTTAAATGTTATCCCGACGATTGGTTGCTTTGGTTTTTCTCATAGCTTTTCTGATATTCCCTTCCTCTCTCAAAGCAGCAGGATGGGAAGCTTCCATCACAGCAAACCGTGATGGAGGGGGAGTAAGCCCGATTCAATTGATCTTTGGTGAAAATTCGGAAGCCTCAGATAATCAGGATTCTATGGATGTGGTTTTACCACCCATTGATTTTCCTTCTCTTCCCGGTCAACCTACCCTAAGTGCAGGTTTTTGGATCAAAGATCCTCTTTTCCCCAAGCTCAAGAAGGACATTAAGCGAGCAGGTGAGGAGCATCAGTGGGAGTTAAAAGTAAATTCTGATGCGGGGATGATACTCCAATGGGATGTGTCGCAGGTACCGGGGGATAAGTCTATATTTATACGGATGGAAGATGGTATTGTAGACCTTCGATGTAAAAAATCCCTTACTTTGTCCCATGGCAAACACGAGTTAGTGTTAGAAAGTGCAAGTAGCGCTGGGTTTGTTTCAGTAGTTCAATCGGGTCCCCCAACATGGCGTTATAAGCTCACATGGACGAAAGGTAAAGTGACAAATTGGAGATATATAGGCTCCGGTATCACCGGAGCCCGAGCTCCCGCCGGTTGGACAGTAGTCCGCCAGACGGATAAGGAGGTGATCTTTTGCGCAGAAGATATCCCTTTGGTCTCTGGAAGTATTGATGGGTTTGAAATAGATGGAACGCGGAAAGGTATAGGGAGCTACACTTGCCATGGGGCTCAGGGAGATATTGAAGGTAGCGTGGAAACCACTGTGGATGCAGATCCCCCTGAGCTTACGGTTCTTTTCCCACCCGACAATTATACAACCGATACTTTTTCTCTTACTGTTAGAGGGACGGCTTCCGATAAAAGCGGAATTTGGAAGATCACTGTTAATGGAAAACCAGCTTCAGGCACGGAAAATTGGAGCGCTAATATTACTTTGAGGGAAGGCTCTAATATTGTCACTGTAATTGCTTATGATAACAGCGTCAACCATAATACAACAGTTAGAAGGCTTACTGTTCGAGTGATCGTTCCATCAGAGAGCGATTGGGTGATGTTCCATCACGATCCCCAGCATACAGGATACTCTCCAGATATAAAAATTCCTTCTCAAGTAGAAAAGATATGGAGTTACTATTGTAGAGGAGGATACTCTCCATCAATAGCAAATGGAATAGTTTATCTGGGAACTCACAATATGTCTGGTGATGATGTCATCGCAGTAGACGGAGAAGATGGTTCATTGATTTGGAGTTATAATTTTGGAGGGAATGCCTATGTAGACGCGACTGCTCCCGCAGTCGTAAGTGGAATTGTATATATCACTGGCGCGAGCAATTCAAACTCTAATGGAACTGTATATGCTTTTGACGCTGTTACTGGAAGTTTAAAATGGAGCTACACAATAGGTGCCCATATTTTTAAATCGTCGCCTACTGTGGTAAACGGGAAAGTTTATTTCGGGGCAGATGATAAGAAAGTTTACTGCTTGGATGCAAATACTGGATCTGAAATATGGACTTTTACTACGGGTAGTTATGTGCGTTCTTCACCGGCGGTTTCAAACGGTATTGTTTATATAGGCTCGGATGATCATAGACTTTATGCGCTCGATGCGGATACGGGTCGCTTAATATGGTCTTACAATACGGATAACGAGGGTTATAATGGAAGTATTCAAAATGCTCCGGCGGTTAGTGGTGGCAAAGTTTATTTTAGATCAGGCAATAAATATACTTATTGCTTAGATGCAGTCAATGGCTCTGTTATTTGGAAAAGAAGGACTGATGGAGGACAGAGTTCTGTGGCTGTCGCGTACGGTAAAGTCTATATTGCCGATTATCAAGGGACCATCTATGCTCTTGATGCCAATAGTGGAGGTATAATTTGGTCGTATAATACCAACACGGAAATAGCGTCTTCACCTGTTATTGCTAATAATGTTTTATATATCGGAATAGGGGGCGATAAAGACGCTGATTTACTTGCTTTGGATGCCTCAACCGGCTCACTTCTATGGAGTATAGATTACGGAAATCGTTCTTTCTTCTCAGTGCCAGCGATAGCTAATGGAAAGGTCTATATAGCTGATCAGGATTTCCACTTATATGCTTTTGGAAGCATGCCAATACCTTCGCCACCAACCCTGGTATCTCCCTCAAATGGTTTAACAGGTCGCCCAATCTCACTGACCCTTAGCTGGAATCCTTCCAGTGGAGCAACATCTTATCGGTTGGTTGTAGATGACAACCCAGATTTCTCTAGCCCTATCTTTGATCAATCCAATTTGACAACTACCTCCAAATCTATCTCGGGTTTATCATACTCTACTACTTACTACTGGCGGGTAAGCGCATCTAACTCTGCAGGGACAAGCGATTGGTCAGAGATATGGAGCTTCACTACAAAGCATGTTCATACTGTATCTAAGCCTTATGCTCCTAGCGGACCATCAAGTGGGGATGTAAATCAAACTCTTAGCTTTAGCGCAGGTGGTTCAAGCTGTAGTTGGGATCATCAAGTTCAATACCAATTTGATTGGGGAGATGAGAATTATTCCTCCTGGGGTCCATCCACTCAATCCCATTCATGGTCAGGTGCGGGAACATATACGATCAGAGTTCGGGCCAGATGTGCTGTTGATACCAGTATTATTTCAGATTGGTCAGATGGTAAGATTGTAACAATTCGCGAGCTTACTTCCATTGAGCTTACCTCTGACTTTGAGAGCATAACTTGTGATGGATACACCAGCTTTAAGGTTATAGCCTTCTATTCGGATGGAAGCCAGGAGGATGTGACCTCAGAGGCTTCCTACAGGGTGATCAGTGGTTCTGAATATGGAAAGATAGAAGGATTAGGGCTTCGGGGAATCAATAATACATATGAGAACAAGAAAGTTATAATTGAGGCAAGCTATGAGGGAAAGATTGATAGAGAAGAGGTTATTATTGAAGGCAGCACTCCACCCCCAGATACTATTCCTCCCTCAGCGGTTGTGGATCTCACCGTCTCAAGCTCAACTTCTGATTCTATCACTCTTACCTGGACCGCCCCGGGAGATGATGGAGCAGTAGGAAAAGCATCTCAGTATGAGATAAGGTATTCGACGAGCTCTCCATTCAATTGGGATGCCGCGATCCGGTATGAGGAGGAACTTGAACCCCAACCTGCTGGTTCCAGGGAAAGTTTTACGATCATCGGATTGTCGCCGGATACCACATATTACTTCGCGTTGAAGGCAGCGGATGAAGTTCCGAACTGGTCAACCTTATCTAATATTGCTCAGGGGAAGACATTGGCTCAAGAGCCTCGAACTTGGCACGTTGACGACGACTTCCGGGATTATCCCCGTGCCGATTTCACTAAAATTCAGGATGCGGTGAACGCTGCCAGTCCTGGAGATACTATTATTGTTTACCCTGGTACTTATACTGAAAATGTGAAGGTGAACAAAGATCACTTAACGATAAGATCAGAGAAAAAGGCTGAAACAACAATTGTTCGGGCAGCAAATGAAGATAACCATGTATTTGAGGTGACCGCCGATTATGTAACTATAAGAGGGCTAAGTATCTGTGGGGCAAAACTAGGATGTGCTGGGATATATCTTAGTGGTGTCGAGTATTGCTCTATTGAGAACAATCGCTGCGGTTGGGACGCAGGCAAGAACAACCGAGGCATCTGGCTGGATAACGTTTCAAACAGTATTCTTTCAAATAACATATGCGACTCGAGTTACGAGGAGGGCATCGTCTTATATTCTTCTGACAATAATACTATTTCAAACAATACATGTAGCAGATCAAAGATGTTCGCCATCTGGCTAAGCTGCTCTAACAACAACACAGTTTCAAGCAACTTATGTAATTCGAGCAGGAATGAAGGTATCTACTTATCTTCCTCTAATAACAACACCCTTTTAAGCAACATATGTAGCTCGAACTCGAATAGAGCCATTTTCTTATTTAGTTCTAATGGCAATACCCTTTCAAACAACACATGTAACCAGAACAACACCGGCATCTGGCTGGAAAATTCTTCGAACAATATACTTTCAAAAAACACATGTACACTCAACGGTGGTGGTGGCATTGTTTTGAGGTATTCGGACACCAATACTCTTTTAAATAATAGTTGCACCCCAAATGGAGGCTTCGGTATTTTTATCCTTTCTTCAAGCAATAACAGCATATACTTGAACAGCCTAACCGACGCACATTCTGATTCAACTAACATCTGGAATTCCCAAGAAAAGATAACCTACACCTACAATGGCAAAATATACACAAACTACCTCGGCAACTACTGGAGCAATTATAAGGGAAGCGATGCCGATGGGGATGGAATTGGCGATACTCCTTACAGCATAGATGGAGATAAGGATAGCTATCCGCTAGTGGGGCCCTGGAAGGACGGTGTTATTGAATTTCTCAATCAACCTCCAAGTCGGCTGAGCAATCCTTCGCCTGCAGATGGTGCTGCGGATATTTCCACCTCACCTGAGCTGAGCGTCCTGGTCACCGACCCTGATGGAGATCCGATGACGGTCACCTTTTATGATGCTTCAGACGATAGCGTTATCGGAAGCGTGAGCGAGGTTGCCAGCGGCACCAGGCCTTCAGTTACCTGGGCCGGACTTGATTATGGGACCGAATATAGCTGGTATGTTAAGGTTTCCGATGGGATAAATCCCGAGGTCAGCAGCAATACCTGGAGCTTCACTACTACTGTCGATAGCCTCCCTCCGGAAACTACTATTTCTATCTCAGGGACAGCGGGGGATAATAACTGGTACATCTCCGATGTCACCCTCACCCTATTCGCCACTGATACAGGGTCAGGCGTTAAAGAAACCAAATATAAAATCGGTTCTGGGTCATGGCAGGATTACTCCTCCCCATCCACCATATCAACCGAAGGCATAACGACGATATATTACTACTCGGTGGACAATGCCGATAACCAAGAAGATGAACGCTCAAGGGAGATTAAAATAGATAAGACGAAACCAACCGGCAGTATCTCCATCAACAACGGAGCGGAGACTGCCAACTCCGCCCCTGTCACCCTGACCTTATCGGCCTCCGATGCGATTAGCGGTATGGGTGAAGGCGCTCAGATGAGGTTCAGCAATGACGGAGATACATGGTCAACGCCTGAACCTTTCTCAACAACCAAACAGTGGACTCTTAGCTCAGGGGATGGAACTAAAACGGTTTACGTTAAGTATAAAGACGTGGCGGGAAACTGGAGTGATGCCTTCAGCGATACCATCCTCTTGGACACTACTCCACCATCTATCTTAAGCAAAGAGCCTGAAGGCGGTAATGTGCTCCCGACATCTGAGATCAAGGTGGCGTTTTCGGAGGAAATGGATCAAAACAGCGCTGGGAAAGCCTTTACAATTACCCCGCAGCTCGAGGGTGAGATCACATGGAAAGGTAACACACTCATCTTCAATCCGAGAGCAGAGCTTGAACAGAACACTGAATACACCGTCAAGATCACCGGTATCAAAGACAGGGCCGGCAATCCCGTCTCGACAAGCTGGTCGTTTACAACGGGGCTTTTCGGCGATGTGGCTCCGCTGCCGGGAAAGGATGGTCGGGAACAGGGCGATGGCAAAGTTAACATAGGAGATGCCCTGAGAGTTGCCCGTATCGGCGCCCGACTGGTTTCCCCCACGCCGCTGGATCTCATCTTCGGCGATGTCGCTCCTTCCCCCGGCCCTAGCAATGGCCCGAACAACGGCAAATTTGGGGACGGGAAACTGAACGTTGGGGATGCCCTGCGAATTGCACGTTACGCCGTCGGGCTGATCGATAAGGAGGACTTTCCCGCGAGGAAAGCCTCTCCACCTACTCCTCCAAGGCCAGCCTATGCTGATCTGAAGCAACTCAGGATTGTTGTTGAAAAAACTGCTGCGCTTCAAGATGGAATTGCCAACGTGAATATCAGATTGGTAGATCAATCACCCATTAGTTCGGTCGGAGCTATCCAATTTACCTTGGGCTATGATCCTCTGTTCTGGAGCATCGCGGGGAATCCAATTAAGGGAGAGCTTTTGAAAGGAGCTGTTTTGATCACCAATCCTCGGAGCTTCCCAAGCGATTCGGGAGATCTAATTATAAGCCTCTTCACGCTCGCCCAAAACGGTCTATATCAAGAAAACGACGACCTCCTGGTTACGATCCCCTTTCAAGCTTTAACCGATAATCCGCCGGGGGAGATGGACGTGAAACTTGAAATCGAGGTGGCCACGGATATAAACGGCGGTAGCATCCCGATAAGGGCCGAAGGCGGAAGGATCCTCATCCTTAATAAAGATCTACCCGCCGATACAGCTCTGCTCCAGAACTATCCCAATCCCTTTAACCTGGAGACGTGGATACCGTTTCAGCTTGCCGAGGAATCGGATGTGGTAATTCGGATCTACGATATCGAAGGCAGGCTGATACGAACGCTCAATTTAGGGCGAAAACCTCCTGGTTTCTATCTCACCAAGGATCGAGCGGCGTATTGGCGAGGACTTAACCGGAACGGAGAACGGGTGGCGAGCGGAGTATATTTCTGTGAGATTCAAGCTGGAAATTATAAGGCTATAAGGAGGATGACGATAGAAAAGTAGGAGGGGGAAGAGGGATGAATTACAAAGCGGTCATATTATCATTTCTGATGGTTTTGACAGGCGGGCTATCCGCTTACGCCGTGGAGCTTAAGGTTGATGAAATCTCCGCCGCACAGGGGGGATCGGTCGAACTTCCCATACGGCTATTGGGTCAAGATCCCGATCGCCCTGTGGCGGCTATCCAGTTCACGCTCACTTATGATGGAGGGTTGTTAAGTATAGCCTCGGAACCGATAAGCGGTCCTCTTCTTGAAGGTGCTACCGTCCTTACAAATCCCCAGGGCTTTCCGAGCAACTCAGGGAGTCTGGTATTCAGCGCCTTCACCATCGCTGAGGATGGATTTTATAAAAGTGGGGAAAATCTGCTCGTCTCGATACCTTTCCAGGTTAAGGCAAATCTTGCCGATCAGAGAATCCCCATAGCCGTTCAAGTTGATGTGGCCACCGATAAAGACAGCTTCGAGATTCCTGTGGAATCGGTTACGGGTGCGATCATCGTTGACTCGACGCCGCCGACCACCCAGCTTTCCATCATCGGTTCTCAGGGGGATAACGGATGGTATCGGTCGGATGTCACCCTCAGTCTATCCGCCACGGATATATCAGGCATCAGAGAGATAAGGTACAAGATCGGTTCCGGAGAGTGGAAGACGTATTCCTCCCAATTTTCCCTCAGCGTGGAAGGGATCACAACAGTATATTATTACTCCGTGGATAACGTCGGTAATGTTGAACCTCAGAGATCTACGGAAATAAAGATAGATAAGACGCCGCCAACAACCATACTTACTCTTGCCGGTACACAAGGAGATAACGACTGGTATATCTCTAACGTAGAGATAACTCTATCAGCGAGCGATAATGCTTCGGGGGTGCAAAGGGGAGAATACAGACTGGGTTCGGGCTCCTGGCAGAATTACACCGGTCCCTTTACCGTTTCCAACGAAGGGGTAACATCCATCCACTATCGCTCTCTCGATAATGCCGGTAACCGAGAATCGGAGAGGTCAATATCCCTGCGGATCGATAAAACTGCGCCAACGGGAGAGATATCGGTCAATAACGATGCGGAGTTCACAAATACAACCGAGGTAACCCTAAACCTATCCGCCGATGATGGGGTCAGCGGTGTCGATAGAATGCGGCTGAAAAATGAAAGTGGCGATTGGACGGATTGGATGCGTTTTAACGCCACATTTCAATCCTGGTCGCTTACCTCGGGCGACGGCATAAAGACGGTATATGTGCAATATAAAGATGCGGCGGGTAATGAGAGCGAAGTTTACAGTGATAATATCGTCCTCGATATGACACCGCCCGCTGTACTGAGCAAAAGCCCGATGGGGGACGATATATCCGTTAAAAGCGCCATACGAGTAGAGTTTTCTGAAGAGATGATCAAGAACGTTACTGAAAACGCTTTTTCGATTCAACCTCTTGATCCTTGGGCTCCGCCTGTTGAGGGAAGCAGAAAGTGGGAGGGGAACATCCTTATCTTCGAGCCTGCGAAGGATCTGGCTTATTGCACCACTTATCTCGTAACGATAAGTGATTCCGCGGAGGATAGGGCGGGAAATCCCATAGCACCACTTTTTATAGGATTAGCTGATAAATGGGAGTTTAAAACGCTGGGACTCTGGGGGGATATCGCGCCTGTGCCCGGCACAGGAGGGCATCCTCAGGGTAACGGTAAAACGGATGTAGGCGACGCCTTAAGGGTGGCCCGGATCAGCGCAAGGCTGATCACGCCCACAGAGGTGGATATGGCCCTGGGAGATGTGGCTCCCTCTCCAGGCCTTCCCGGCGGTCCGAACAACGGCAAATTTGGGGATAGGAAATTGGATATAGATGACGCTTTACGGATCGCCCGCTTTGGCGTGGGGCTTATCCCTCAGGAGGATTTCCCGGCTAAGAGGGAATCTCAGGGTGCCATCCCGGCTCCGGCTTTAAATCCTGCTTCAAAACCTCCCAAGCTTGTCGTTGAAAGCATCATAGGAAGGCCGAATGAGATTGTCCATGTCAAAATCAGATTATCGGGTCAAGATCCAAACCGGCCGATAGCATCTATTCAATTTGTCTTAAGTTACGATGGAGAATACTTAAGCATTCCTGAAGCTCCGGAGAAAGGGCCTCTTCTCACGGAGAAAGCTAGAGTTGTTACCAATCCTGAGGGATTTCCTAGTAATTCAGGAAATTTAACATTCGCCGTCTTCACCGTAGCTCGAAACGGTTTCTTCCTTGAGGGTGAGGATTTGCTTTTCTCAATTCCATTTCATATAGAGAAGGGAACCAAACCTCATGAGATTCCTTTGACTCTCACAATTGAAACCGCTACAGATGAGGATAGCAATAGACTTAGGGTCGATCCGAAAAACGGCAAGATCATCGTGGAACCTCCTTATGGTGATGTGAGCGGGAACGGTTTTCTCTCCGCATACGATGCATCTCTTATCCTGTTGTATTTGGTCGGAAAAATTCAGCTTTCAGAGGAACAGATTCGGATCGGAGATGTGAGCGGAAACGGCGTGCTTGATCCCTTCGATGCGACCCTTATTTTGAAGAAGGTGGTCGGTAAAATCGAGAAATTCCCTGTTGAAGGGGGAACTTTAGCTCAAGACTGAAGCTCATATCGCTTGAAAAAGTAAAGGCTAAGGAAAAAGGGAAAGGGTCTTCTAATAATCGATGACCTTCCTCAGATTCCCCTCCGCCTTTTCGAGCAGCCTCTCCGCCGTTTCCCTATCGACCTTTCTTTTGATCATGACGATCGCCGTCTTAGCGCTGCCGCCTGCCATGGAGAGAAACCGTCCGGCGGTTTCATAATCCACGCCTGAACACCCACCATCAAGTTGTCGTATACTTTACCGAGCTTGATCATAGAGATAAATTTGTAGGGATTAGGCATTCTTCTTTGCATGCCTGGTCCCTATCGATCAATTTTACGGTAACGGTTGGCGTTGCCTCTCAGATAATCGGCGGTTGATTTTGACCTTGGATGGTGATAAAATGGAGGACGAGTCCACATAGCCCGGGGGTAAGATTATGTCAAGCTCAGATCTGAATTGCATCCTGTTCGTGATAGACACGCTCAGGGCGGATCATCTGAGCTGTTACGGGTATTTCCGCAACACAAGCCCTAACATCGATAAGATAGCTGAGGAAGGGGTGCTCTTCAAAGACGCCCACGCCACCGCCATAGCTACAGGTCCGGGATTTACCTCCATCATCACCGGACTTTCACCGATCCATCACCGGTTTTATCTAACGCCATGGAACCTGCCGAATCTGATAGATTTCGACGACTCCATCCCGACGCTCCCTGAGATAATTCAGGATGGGATTCAGAGTTGCACCACGGCTGCCTTCGATAACCTCATCAACTTCGCCTCACATATGGATCAGTTCGTCAGGGGATTCGAGTATTACGTTAACCTCACCCGAACCTCCAAACCGATACACCACCATGTGGTGGGAGGGGAGATAAACAAACGGCTTATCCCCTGGCTCGAGTCACACAGCAACGAACGCTTCTTCCTCTTCGTCCACTACTGGGACCCTCATACGCCATACAACCAGCCTGAGGAGTACCGAAAGGTCTTCTCACATAAGCCCGGAAATCTGGACGACCTGGTCGTCAAAACCGCATTGGCGGGCTATGAATATGTGCCCGGATGGGGTAAAGTTGGGGAGATCTGGGACCCCGATCCGGCTCAGTCCAAGGTCACCATAGACCTCTACGACGGCGAGATCCGATATGTGGACGCCCTCGTGGGCGAGGTGATGGAGGCGCTCGAGAGGCTCAACATAGCCGATAGAACCGCCCTGATCGTCACATCGGACCACGGCGAACAGCTCGGTCAGCACGGCATGTACGGGCATGGGATGTTGCATGAGGCGGTGATCTACATACCCCTCATAATCCGATGCCCAAATCTCCTTCCCGAGGGGAAGATCATCGAGGGATACGTCCAACAGGCCGATATAGCTCCCACCATCCTGGAGCTTATGGGGCTCGATGAGGAGAAGATGCCGGAGATGGACGGCTCAAGCCTGATACCGGTGATAGAGGGAGGAAAAGGGACGAGAGAGGAGATCTTCGTCGAGGATCAGGAGTATCGGGCTTACATGCGGGGGAGTTGGAAATACATGCGCAATTACTTCAGCGGCAAGGAGGAGCTATATGAGGTGAAATCCGATCCGATGGAGGTGATCAACCTGACGGAGAGGGAAGGGGGAAGGCTGAAGGAGATGAGGTCGAAGCTTGACGGATGGGTTAAGGAAAACCTAAAAGGCCGGCCTGATCCCATGTGGGAGCAGGTGGCTAAAGTCCGATCAAGATCAGGGAGATGAGAACGGGAGGTGGGATATTGAGCCTGAGGAAACGGCCATCAGCACGCCTATCATAACTTCCATGCATTCCTGGCGGCAGCCGTAACCCCGTCGCGATGGCCGAAAAGGCTAAAGAGTTCATCCAGCAGGATGACCCGCGCCCATTCTTTCTATACTTCTGCACGAGCGACCCGCATCGCGCCGGAAATGGCTTTGCGAACGAGAGGGAGTATCCGGGTGTCCGACGATCCTCAATACGAAGATCTGCTCGCTGAGCTTCAGAGTAAGCTCCGTGCCTGGCAGGAGGAGACGAAGGATCCGTGGACGGTTAAATATCGCTATGAATAACATCAGGGGCGAGGAGAAAGGAGCGAGGAACCGGGCGATAAAAATCCTCGTTCCTAGCTCTTCCTTAATGTACGGGGTGGTTTGAGATGAGGATGAGCCGGAGGAAGTTCATAATCACCTCTTCGATGGGCGTGCTGGGAGCTATGATGCCGATAGGCTCGGACGGCGCGCCCTTATCGAAGATCAAAAGGAGGAGAGGTATGAAATTGAACCTGATCGTCATCATCGCCGATACCTTCAGGGCGGACCATCTGGGGTGTTACGGCAACGATTGGATCAAAACGCCGAACCTCGATCAGCTCGCCTCGGAGGGCGTGACCTTTAAAAACTGTTACGCCGACGGATTGCCCACCATACCCGCAAGGAGGGTTTATTTTACGGGGAAAAGCATAATCCCCATGGAGGTGCATGGCGGATGGATACCGCTGAGGAACAATGACATCACGTTCCCACAGATACTCAAAAAACACGGCTACACGACCGCCTTCATCACCGACACGTATCATTACTTCAAGCCCAACATGAACTTCCATAAGGGATTCGACTCATGGCAGTGGATCCGCGGACAGGAATTCGACGCCTGGCAGTCCGGACCGAAGGAGAGGTTCGATCCCAAAAAACATATGCCCGCACATCTGTGGAATGAGAACTACGATCGACAGATGCGGCAGTACATGATGAACACGCAGGACATCCGGAGCGAGGAGGATTACTTCTGCGCCCAATCCTTCAGATCGGCGATGGTGTGGCTGGAGAGGAACCTGAACAACAAACCCTTCATGCTGTGGGTCGATACCTTCGATCCGCACGAGCCTTGGGACGCTCCCGAGAGATTCCGGAGAATGTACTACGACAAATATCCATGTGAACGGTTCCTCTTCGGATATGGTGTGAGGTTGAAGGACATCCGGCAGGAGGATCTGCCGGCGATCAGAGCGCTTTATGCCGCTGAGGTCTCGTTCGTGGACATGTGGATAGGACGCTTTCTCGAAAGGGTGGATGAACTGGGGTTAATGGATGATACCATCATCGTCTTCAGCACGGATCACGGCACACATCTGGGGGAGGAGGGATGCGTTCAGAAGACGCCGGGGCTTTTAAACTCCTGCGTCGCCCAATTGCCCCTCATAATCCGCCATCCGGATAGATCCTTCAGGGGGAAAACGGTGAACGCCCTTGTCAGCGCCGTCGATTACGCCCCCACCTTCCTCGACATGCTTGGGATCGAGGAAGGATATGAGATGGACGGCGATAGCTTCTGGAAACTCGCCACGGGTGAGGCTCAGTCCATCCACGATAGAGTTTTCATCCAGTTCGGCAATTTCGCCGCTGTTCGGGATCTGAGATGGCACTACTTCCAGCACACAAAGGGTGAAAACAGGGGCAAGGGCCCGTGCCTGTACGATCTGAGGGAGGACCCCAGCGAAAAAGTGAACGTCGTGGATAAACATCCCGACGTCGTCAGGGAGATGCGAGCACATCTCGAAAAGAGGTTGGGGATATCCTTGCCCTCATGATATCTGCTCGCTAAATCGCCGAAAGCGTAAGGCGTAAGGAGCGGAGCGAGATAACTCCGTACGCGATATCACGCTCTACGCGATACGCCTTACGCGAGAGTATCTGGATCTATTCTGTCAACTGCCCAGCAGATTCTCCTCCCACCACCTGAGGTATTCCTCCGGACCGATATCGGGGCTCAGCCCCCTCTCCTTCATCCGTTTGGCGAAACGTTCAACGGCCTCCCTCCTCCAATACTCCAGCACCTCAGGCTCCTCGGGGATCTCGCCCTGATCTCCCGTCTCCTCGATCCATTTCTCAAGCTTACCTCTCAGCTCCCTTAAAACATCCTGATATCTCGGATCGTCGGCGAGGTTGTTCAGCTCATAAGGATCGTTTTCAAGGTCATAAAGCTCCTCTTCAGGGCGGGTGGGGGCCATGAACCTCTCTTGCTCCGGGGTCAGCTTACCCTGTTTGTGCAGGACCTCCATCAGGGTCAGGACGGGATACTGAAGCTTCTTATAGGCGTTGAACTGTGTGTAGGGTCTATCGGGGAGGAAGTTACGGATGTATTTGTACCTTTTTGTTCTGACACATCTGATCCTGTCCACGGTCTCATCGCACCGATCTCGGGCGGCGAAGATGCATTCACGCTCGGCCGTCTCGTCCGAAAACAGGTCCATGCCTTGCATGTGATCCGGCACATCCACCCCGGCGATCCGCAGCCATGTGGCCGTGAGATCTATGGTGCTGACGAGGTCATCCCTTACGGTTCCAGGCGGGATCCTTCCCGGCCATCTCACGATCAGCGGTATTCTTATGCCGCCCTCATACAGAAACTGCTTTCCCCTGACCATAGCCCTTCCGTGATCTCCCCAGAGGAAGACGACGGTGTTTTCGGCCAACCCTTCATCCTCAAGCCGTTTCAGGATTTCCCCTACCTTTCTGTCCAATATCTGGATCGTCTCCAGATAAAGCGCCCAATCCTTACGCGTGAGAGGATGGTCGGGGTAGTAGGGGGGGATCTCCACCTTGTCGGGATCGATGGGGTTATTGGGGTCGTGATGGAAGGTTCGATGGGCCTCGGAGAAGTGCACCTCGGCGAAGAAGGGTCGCCCGGGTCTGCGCTGGCTCCAGTCCGTCCCGTCGAATGCTTCCTCGAAGGAGAACTTGAAGTTGTAATCGAGCTTGCCCCGTCCCCCTCCGCTGAGCGCCTGACCGTTGCATACGAAATATCCGGCCTCGCGCAGGTAGTGGGAGAAATGCTTTATCCCTTCGGGGAGCGGTTTGTCTCGGTTACTGCGGTGGTTATGTGCGCCTATGCTTGTCTGATACATCCCCGTGGCGACGGCCGAACGGCTCGATGAACAGACGGGACCGGTCACGAAGGCGTTGGTGAAGATCACCCCCTCGCTTGCCAGCCTGTCTATATTTGGCGTGTCAACTAGCTTTTCCCCATAACATCCGAGATCCGGCGAGAGATCCTCTGTGTCGATCCATAATATGTTGGGTCTCTCCTTAGCGGGCGCGCTGGAGTGAACCCCGTACAGAGCTCCGGAGAGAACTCCAACGCCACAAAACCTCAGGAAATCTCGTCTTGTCACCATCACATCCCTCCTTTTATCCCAGCGAGAAGTATACATCAGCGACGGGGAATTCGCAACCGTCATTAGACGAGGGATGCGTGAGAAAATGAGAGGCTCTTGAGAGCGCAATTTATATGCTATCAAGGTAGACGTTTATTGGGAGTTTAGAAGATTCAAAATGCGAAGGGCTTGACAGCGATAGCTCAGGATAGTATATTTATCGGCAACAACTTACTTCAAGGGGGTTTAACTATGAAGAGAGGTCTAACGGCCTTAATTATGGTCGGCGTTTTGGCTTTCGTCTCCGTCTTATGTTTCGCCGCTAAGGAGTACAAGGTTGGGGCTGTCTTTTCGATCACAGGTGAATTTTCCTCCCTGGGCGTTCCCGAAAGAAACACCGTGGAGATGATCGTGGAGGATATAAACTCAAAGGGCGGGATAAACGGACATCCCTTGAAGGTGATCATCTACGACACGAAGGGGAACGAGACGGAGTGCAGGACATTGGTGCAGAGGCTGATAGAGAAGGATAAAGTTCTGGCCATAATTGGACCCTCCCTTAGCGGCACTTCGCTTAAGGTGGTACCCTTGGCCGAGAGATATAAGGTGCCACTTGTCTCGTGTGCCGCCAGCGTCAAGATAGTCAAGCCGGTTAAGAAATGGGTCTTTAAGACTCCACAGACCGATACGCTGGCCGTTGAAAGGATCTACGATTACATGCAGCGACACGGCATCAAGAAGATAGCCGCCATCTATCACGCAAACGACTATGGCAAGAGCGGGCTCGAACAGATGAAGAAGTTAGGGCCGAAATACGGGATATCGGTAATAGCCGATGAGAGCTATGCCGAGGCGACGGATGTGACATCCCAGCTGACCAAACTCAAGGCGAAGGAGCCGGACGCACTGATCTGCTGGGATACCAGCCGCGGCGCGGCGATAGTCACCAGAGATGCCAGGCGTATCGGGTTTGACGTGCCGATTTTCATGAGCCATGGGATCGCCAGCCGAAGATACATAGAGCTGGCGGGTGATGCGGCCGAGGGGGTGATCTTCCCCGCCGGCAAGCTTCTGGTTTACGATAAGCTACCGGATACCGATCCTCAGAAATCCGTCCTAGCGAGCTATGCCAAGGCATATAAGGAGAGATACGGCAAGGACGCCGATACCTTCGGCGGCCATGCCTGGGATGCCCTGCATTTGGTGATCAAGGCGCTTAAAGAGGCCGGCCCGGACAGGGCTAAGATCCGAGACGCCATCGAAAGGACGAAGAACTTCATCGGCACCGGCGGTGTGTTCAACTTCTCCCCCGAGGAGCATAACGGTCTTACCAAAGAGGCCTTTGTGCTGATAAAGATCGTAAACGGCAAGTGGACGTTGCTTGAATGAAGCTGAGCTATTTCCTTCAGTATCTCGCATCGGGGATAACCGTCGGCAGCGTATATGCGCTTGTGGCCCTGGGGTTCAACATGATCTACAACGCCACCGGCATCATAAACTTCGCTCAGGGCGAGTTCGTAATGCTGGGTGGGATGACGATGGTCTTTTTGACCGGTGCCCTGAAACTGCCGATGTGGATCTCCTTTATCATATCGGTTCTGTCGGTGACAGCCGTGGGGGCTCTGCTTGAAAGGGGGGCGATCTATCCCCTCAAGGGGGCTCCCCCGATCACGCTCATAATCATCACGATTGGAGCCTCGATCCTGATACGAGGCGCTGCGATCCTCATCTGGGGTGAAGATGCCTATAGGTTGCCGGGCATAACGGGCGATAAACCGATTAGGATCCTAGGGGCCTCGATCCTGCCCCAAAGCTTCTGGGTGATAGGCGTGGGTGCGATCCTGATGGGTGCGTTACACCTCTTCCAGAGATATACCCTCTTCGGCAAGGCGATGCGTGCTTCAGCCGCTGACAGCGAGGCCGCGACCCTGGTTGGGATAAGCCCCAGGAAGATGACGCTCTGGTCGTTCGCCATAAGCGCCGCTATAGGCGCGGTGGCGGGGATAATCATAACCCCGATCGTCTTCACCCACTATAACGTAGGCGTCATGCTGGGGTTAAAGGGGTTCTGTGCCGCCATCCTGGGGGGATTAGGCAGCTTCCTGGGAGCAGTGGTCGGTGGATTCCTGCTCGGCGTGCTGGAGAAACTCGCCGTCGGATTCGCTCCGATAGGATACGCGGGATATGAAAACGCTATAGCTTTCATCGTTATGCTCCTGATCCTTTTCCTACGGCCATCCGGAATTCTGGGCAGAGGAGAAGTGGAAAAGGCATGAGGAACAGAGATTACCTGATCTTCATCCTCATTCTACTTGGAACGGGCCTGATACCGCTGCCTCTCATGCCGTTGGAAGCGGGTGGTTTTTACATCAGAGTGCTGACCGTCATCCTGCTCTACTCGATCATCACGACGGGATTATCGCTGCTTATGGGATATGCCGGTCAGATATCCCTCGGTCATGCCGCCTTTTTCGGACTGGGAGCCTACTGTTCGGGGCTTCTGGCTGTCAAACTCCCGATATCACCCTGGCTGGCCCTGCCGGCAGCCGTAGCGGGCACAGCCTTGGTCTCCTACGCAGTCGCTATACCCGTCTTAAAGCTTAAAGGACACTACCTTGCGATGGCTACCCTGGGGTTCGGCGAGATCGTCTACGTCTTCCTCAAAGAACTTAACTGGCTAACCGGTGATCCGGCGGGATTGATCGGCATACCTCCCTTTTCCCTCGGCGGATTAAGCCTTATATCCTCCGAATCTCAGTATTATATGACATGGGCCTTTTTCAGCCTTGTTCTGCTTCTATCCGTCAGCCTTATAAACTCGCGCGTGGGGAGAGCTCTGAGGGCGATTCACGGGGATGAGCTGGCAGCCGAGGCGTTAGGGGTCAACGTCTCGAAGCTTAAAATCCAAGCTTTTGTCCTCAGCGCCGCCTATGCCGCTCTAGCCGGGTCGCTCTACGCTCACTTTGAGGGCTTTATAGGATATACCACCTTCAACCTGATGCTCTCCATAAAACTGGTCACGATGGTTGTGATTGGCGGGATGACCAATATCTGGGGAGCGCTTCTGGGAACGGCGATCCTGACCGCATTGCCTCAGTTCCTGACGGCCTTCAAAGATTACGAGATGGTTGTCTATGGCGCTATAATGATACTCGTCATGCTTTTCGCCCCCAGGGGGCTGATTGGCCTTATCCTGAGGAGGAAGAGGGATGGAGAAACCGTTGCTTGAGGTAAAGGATGTTTCCAAGAACTTCGGCGGAATCAAAGCGGTGGACGGGGTGACCTTCTCGGTCATGAGCGGCAGGATAAAGGCCATCATAGGTCCTAACGGCGCTGGCAAGACCACGCTCTTTAATCTGATAAGCGGTTTCTATCCGCTCAGCTCAGGAGAGATCCTCTTCAACGGAGAGAGGATAAGCGGACGGTCCCCACATCATATAGCCTCCCTAGGCATCATCCGAACCTTTCAGAACGTCAGGCTTTTCCCCGAGATGACCGTGATGGAAAACGTGATGGTGGGCCTCCATAGGATCGGCCGATCGGGCCTCCTCTCTTCCATCTTCAAACCGCCCTGGACGAGAAGGGAGGAGAGGATGATGGCCGAAAGGGCGAAGGAGACGCTCAGTTTCATGGGGCTGGAGCCCCTTTCAAACAGGCTGGCCGGGGAACTCCCTTTGGGGAAACAACGTATGGTCGAACTCGCGAGAGCTCTGACCTCCCAACCGATCCTCCTGATGTTGGACGAACCGGCCGCCGGGCTGAATATAGCTGAAACGGAGGAGCTGGGTGAGCTGATATTGAAGATCCGTCAAAACGGAATCACCGTGCTTTTGGTCGAGCATGACATGTCGCTCGTGATGGATATATCGGACGAGGTCGTCGCGCTGAACAACGGCAAGAAGATAGCGGAGGGAGCCCCAAAGGAGGTTCAGAACAATCCACTTGTTATAGAAGCTTACCTGGGAAGTGAAAATGCTTAGGGTTCAGAGTTTAACGGCGGGCTACGGCAAGATAACGGTTATCAGGGGCGTCTCAATACATGTCCGACCGGGCGAGGTCGTGGCGCTCATAGGCCCTAACGGTGCGGGAAAGACATCTCTGCTTAAATCCATAACCGGACTTATAACCCCGAAATCCGGCAGGATACTCTTCGACGGTAGGGAGATAACCGGTCAGCTTCCGGAACGGATCGTCAAGCTCGGTATATCGATGGTTCCTGAGGGAAGACGTATCTTCGCCCCCCTTTCCGTTATGGACAACCTCCTCCTGGGAGCATATCCCAGATACTCCAGGAGGACCCGCGATGAGATACTATCGAGAATGGAGGAGATCTTCGGGTTGTTTCCGATCCTGAGCGAGAGGCGTGATCAGATCGCGGGAACCTTAAGCGGAGGTGAACAACAGATGCTGGCGATAAGCAGAGCTCTGATGTCGGATCCTAAGCTCCTGATTCTTGATGAACCCTCGATGGGGCTCGCACCGAAGGTGGCCGCTGAGATATTCAAGGTGATCTCCGCCCTTAAGGAGAAAGGGGTGACGATCCTGCTCGTGGAACAGAACGCCTGGGCCGCCTTGAGAATAGCCGATAGGGGATACGTAATGGAGACGGGGAGGATCGTGCTTGAGGGAACGCCACATGAACTCGAGTCGAACAGGGATATCATGAGAGCCTACCTTGGAAGAGGTTACAGGAGGATATACTCCCCTGATCGGATCATCGGTCAATAGACATAATCGAGACCGCCTCGATTTCCCTGGAGGCGAGGAGGATAAGCGCACGCGATGAATATGATCGTTGAGATAAGGATCAAGTTGTGATATAATAGCTTCCGGTTGGATATTATCTTAGGATATGGCCGCCGGAGGTTGAGATGATCAAGGTCTGTTTCTTCGCCGATGAGGTCTCAAAGGATTTCGACGAGGCGGTTAGGCTCGGAGTCGAAGCCGGTGCCGAAGCCGTGGAGATAAGGGGTGGGCTCTGGGGAAAGAGCGTCACCACTATAGATGACGATGACGTTAAAAGGATGCAGGATGTGCTGAGCAGATATAACGCTCAGATCGCATGTATAGGATCGCCGGTGGGTAAATGCCACTACGATAGGAAAGAGGAATACGAGACACATCTCAGATATTTCGGCAGAATGGTCGAGCTGGCCCATGCCTTCGATACTAAGGTGATTAGAGTTTTCTCCTTCTGGAATGTAAAACGGGGTAAGGGGGAAAGGCCGAATCTGGAGAAGTACCTCGACACCTTCGTCAGACTCCTTACCCCCATCGTCAGGACGGCTGAGGCGGAGGGATTGCTCCTCTCATTTGAAACCGAAGGTTCAACCATGATCGGCACATGCAGGGAGGCACGCATGATGACAGATGCCCTTGGAAGCAAAGCCGCGACGGTCTGCTGGGATGTGATGAACAGCTACCGCTGCGGCGAAGTGCCTTACCCCGACGGATATTCGCAGATCAAGGGGTTGATCTCACACTTTCACGTCAAGCCGAACAGGCGGAAGGAGCTCAACCCGATAGGTGAGACGGATCTGACATATCAGGAGCTTTTCAAGATCGCGATCGAGGATGGATTTGAAGGCGCAGCGAGTATAGAACACTGGGGCAGTCCTGAGCTTATGCTGAAAGGCATCCGCCAGCTCAGAGAGGCGATCGACGGGATGAAAGGATGATCGAGATGTTCCGGAAACTCTCCGTGGTGATCCCCGTCTACAACGAGGTGAACACCATCGAGGAGGTCCTTGAAAAGGTTAAAGCTGTCCGTATACCGCTTGAGAAGGAGATAATCATAGTCGATGACGGATCGACGGATGGGACACGTGAGAAGCTCAGCGAGATCCAAAAGGCGGATCCCTCTTTGAGGATCATCCTCCATGAGAGGAATATGGGTAAGGGAGCTGCTCTCAGGACGGGATTTCAGCATGTGACCGGCCAGATCGTCATCATCCAGGACGCCGATCTGGAATACAACCCAAGCGAATATCCCAGGCTCCTTGAGCCGATCCTCGACGGCAGGGCGGATGTCGTCTACGGCTCACGCTTCCTCGGCGGAACCACCCGTCGGGTCACATCCTTCTGGCATTACATGGCCAATAAGTTCTTGACTTTCCTCTCAAATATGTTGATGAACCTCAACCTGACAGATATGGAGACCTGTTATAAGGTGATAAGGACGGATGTGCTTAAAAGGCTTAACTTGAGGGGGAACAGGTTTGAGATCGAGCCTGAGATAACGGCGAAGCTCGCCCGGATCGGGTGCAGGATATACGAGGTTCCGATCTCATATAGCGGTAGGGATGTCTCGGAGGGCAAGAAGATAAAGTGGAAGGACGGGATTGCTGCGATATATTACATTGTCAAATTTAAACTAAGAGACTAACTAAAGGAGGTAAAGATGAAGAGCGATGTTTTGATCATCGGGGGCAGTGCAGCAGGGCTTACAGCTGCTCTCACCGCCAGAAGGCAGTACCCCGACTCCAAGGTAACCCTCATCCGAAAGGAGAAGAGGGTTCCCATTCCGTGCGGGATACCCTACATCTTCGGCACCCTCGGGTCGCCGGAGAAGAATCTCTCGTCGGACGATCCCCTTCTCAAGAATGAGATCGAGCTGATCATAGACGAGGTGGTCTCGATCAACAGAGAGGCCAAAACCGTCGCGACGGCCGATGGGAAGGAGATCGGTTATGAGAAACTCATCCTGGCAACAGGCTCCGTGCCTCTCGTTCCCCCGATACCGGGCGTGGATATGAAAAACGTCTTCTCGATCAAGAAAGATGTGGAGTATCTGGCTGAAATCTTACATGCTCTGGATGAGGCCGAGGACGTGGTGGTTATCGGCGGGGGGTTCATCGGCATGGAGATCGCCGATGAATGTTGTAAGCGCGGGAACCTGAACGTGACCGTGGTCGAGATGCTCCCCCATTGCCTATCGCTGGTGTTCGAGGAGGAAGTATGCGTGATGGCTGAGGAGGAGCTCTCAAAACGAGGCGCGCAGCTTCGAACCAGCGAGAGGGCCAAGGCCATCGTCGGAGATGGAAAGGTTGAATACGTGGAACTTGAAAGCGGTGAAAGGATAAAGGCGGACGTCGTGATACTGGGGATCGGCGTGCGACCGAACGTGGAGCTGGCTCAGAAAGCAGGCCTGCAGATCGGTCCCTTTAAGGCGATCGCCGTGGATAGACATATGGTGACGAGCGATCCGGATATCTTCGCCGTAGGCGATTGTGCGGAGAAGTTCAGTTTCTTCACAGGCAAACCCTCTCCCCTTAGACTCGCATCGATCGCCACATCCGAGGCCCGTATAGCAGGAGCTAATCTGTTCGAACTGCGCCGTGAGAATAAAGGGACGATAGGTGTCTTCTCGACGAAGATCGGGGACGTGGCCATGGGACTCGCGGGGATCGATGAGAAGCGGGCCCGCGATGCGAAGATAGATTTCGTTGTGGGCGTCTCGGAATCCGTCAACAGACACCCCGGCGGGATGCCCGGCGCTAAACTGACGAAGGTGAAACTGGTTTTCCGAAGGTATTCGGGCGTTCTCATCGGCGGGTGTGTCCATGGCGGCGATAGCGCCGGGGAGATAATAAACCTGATATCGGCGATGATACAGGGACAGATGCACGCCGATCAGATCGCTATGTTCCAGATGGGAACACATCCGGCGCTCACCGCCTCGCCGATCGCATATCAGATCGCCAACGCCGCCGAGATAGCCCTGGCCCAGATGAGATAGAAAAACTCAATCGTGAGGGTGAGGCATCCATCCGACTGAATGCCTCACCCCCACACGGGACGCTATGATGATTGAAGAGCCGAAGCCCAAGGAATATTACGAGATACTCCGCCGTATGACGGGCGAGGAGAGGGTGAAGATCGCCTTTGAGCTCTCCGAGATGACACGGCAGATCATGATAGCTGGGATCAAGGCACAAAATCCCGATATGACTCCTGAAGAGGTCGAACATGAGGCGTTCAGGAGGATGATGCTTTGGCACAAATTGAACTCGTTAAAACGACCGTCGAAGTCCTGGATTCCCTCGGTATACCCTACGCACTGACCGGATCGATCGCATCAAGCTTCTACGGCGAGCCGAGATCAACCCATGATATCGACGTAATAGTTGTTCTACGCCTATCCGATGTCGAGAAGCTCGCCCGTAGCTTTGATCCAAATCGCTTCTATGTGGATGAAGAGGCGATCCGAGAGGCCATAGCGCATCAAGGGGTTTTCAACCTGATAGATCAAAAGACCGGCTTCAAAGTGGATTTTTGGATACTTAAGGATGACCTTTACTATCAGGTCAGCTTTCAGAGACGGGTAAAGCAGAAGATAGATGAGGTCGAGCCCTATCTTCTCGCGCCTGAGGATGTTATACTGTCCAAATTGCTCTGGTACAGAATAAGCGGCGGCAGCGAAAGACAACTTCATGATGCCCTTGGAGTTTACCTCATTCAGGCGGAAAGGTTAGACATGGAATACATCAGGAAATGGGCGGGGTATCTTGAGGTTCAGGATTTGCTTGATGAAATAATCGAAAGATCCAAGGAGGTATAGAAAGCCATGTGCTTGACCGGTTATGCCCTCATAGCGACGTCGATGTTCGTCCGAATCACCTTTCCCGAACCAGCTATACCGGATTCCTTCGGCGTGAACATACACTTCACCGGCGAGCCAGGGGATCTGGATCTGATAGCTGAAGCGGGTTTCAAACTGATCAGGATGGATCTGACTTGGTCGGCCGTTGAGAGGAGGAAAGGGGTTTATGATTTCGAAGGATCGGGATATGACGCCTTAACCGAAGGATGTCTGAGGCGAGGTATAAGGCCGCTCTACATCCTCGACTACAGCAACAGATTGTACGAGCCTGATAGATCCGTGCGAAGCGAGGAGGGGCGGAAGGGATTCGCCTCCTTTGCCGAAGCCGCCGCCAGAAGGTATGTCGGAAGGGAGATACTTTGGGAGATATGGAATGAACCGAATCTCTCGCAATTTTGGAACCCCCAGCCCGGTATCGATGATTACGTCAAGCTCGTCGAGGAAACCGCCCCGCGGATCAGAGAGGCCGATCCATCGGGCCTGATACTGGCCCCTGCCACATCAGGCATACCGCTCGACTGGCTTGAAGAGTGCTTCAGGAGAGGGTTGCTCAGGTGGATAGACGGGCTGAGCGTCCATCCATACCGAGCTCAACCGCCCGAAACGGTTATCGAGGATTATGCCGCCCTAAGGGAATTGATCAAACGATACGCCCCTGAGGGCAAGGAGATACCGATCATATCGGGTGAGTGGGGATATTCGCTCATAAACTGGGATAGATCGAGGCTCTCCCAGGAAGAGCAAGCCCGATATCTGGTGAGAATGTTCCTCGTGAACCTGATGGAGGGCGTGCCGGTGAGCATATGGTATGACTGGAGAGATGACGGCACCGATCCGAACGAGCGCGAACATCACTTCGGAACGATGACGCATGACCTTAAGACGAAAGCCGCTTATACCGCCGCAAAGACCCTCCTTCAGACGCTCCAAGGGTATAGGGTGGAGGGGAGGATCGATCTCGATAGCGAGGATGACTTCGCTCTCAGGCTAAAACGGGATAATCATGTCGCCGTGGCCTTCTGGACGATCGGCGAGGATCATGAGGTGACTTTGCCGATAGGTGCGGGTAAGGGGGTGCTTTTCAACATGCTGGGAGGAGGCTCAGCCCTGTCATGGAACGGAAAGGGATTGAGGACGACGATATCCCAAGGTCCGAGATATCTGCTCCTGAAATCGGAGGATGGAGGTGTCAGATGAAGCATCCGGGCTTGAAGGATCTCTTTTCAATCGAGGGACAGATCGCCTTCGTCACAGGAGGGGGTAGAGGCATAGGTAAGGTTTTCTGTAAGACCCTAGCTGAGGCCGGCGCTGACGTGATCGTCGTTGATATCGACCCCGATACCGCCTCTCAGACGGCCGGGGAGATCGAGGAGATGGGCAGGACTGCCCTTGCCATCAAGGCGGATGTCACCAAATCGGATGAGGTGGATAGAGTTGTCCAGGTGAGCTTGGATCGCTTCGGCAGGATCGACATCCTGGTCAACAACGCCGGCATCTGTATTCACGAAAACGCTGAGGATATGACCGATGAACAATGGGATGCTGTGATGGATGTCAACCTTAAGGGGGTCTTCTATTGTTGCAGGGCCGTCGGAAAGGTGATGATAAAACAGGGCGGAGGGAAGATCGTCAACGTCGCATCGATGTCCGCCTCGATCGTCAACAGACCTCAAAACCAGGTCTCATACAACGCCTCCAAAGCCGGAGTGGTGATGTTGACAAAGTCGCTGGCCGTCGAATGGGCACAATACGGAATCAGAGTCAACGCCATCAGCCCCGGATATATGTTGACGGAGATGACGAAGAAGGTCTCCCACATGTTCCCGCTGTGGGAGCCAATGGTGCCTATGAGAAGATTGGGTGAGCCGGAGGAACTGAGAGGGGCGCTGTTGTTCCTGGTATCGGACGCCTCCTCCTATGTCACAGGCCACAATCTGATCGTAGATGGCGGGTACACCTTGATATAAAGCCCCTCGATCGGCTATAATAACCGAGACCGAACAGGAGGTGAGGAAGTTGGAACAGGAGTTTGAAATAAAGGCGATTCTGAGGATAAGAAGGCCAACCATGGAGGACGCTCCGGCGCTGCATACCTACTGTTTCCCATCCCTTAAGGCTAAAGATGTGGAGGAGAAGTTGAGGTCAGATCTCGAGGATATGGAAGGTGGCAAGGTGATAAGGCTTGTCGCCGACGCCGGAGGATATGCTATAGGCAACATCAAACTCACGCTTGACGAGGAAAACCCTTCCGTGGGCAGGGTTTCGGACGTCGTTGTGGCCGGACCTTTCAAGGGGATAAACGTCGCTGATAAGCTCATGCAGGTGTTATCAGATGTGGCAAAATCTAAAGGGGTTAAAACCCTTGAGGTTCAGGTCCACAGAAGCGAAACCAGAGTCATCGAGGCCTTCAAGAAATGGGGATTCTCCGAAAGGGAGATCATCACGCTGGAAAAACATCTGGATTAGAACTCATTTTACGGAGTGTGGAGATGAAGGGAAAAATCAGGGAGATTACAGCGATTTTGCTTTGTTTTATCTTTCTCACGGCCACGCTCGCCATTCTGGGATGTGGCGCTCAGAACGAGCACCTCGCCAAGGGGAAGGAGCTTCTTAAATCGAACAAGCGCCGTAAGGAAGAGAGAGCCGTGGCCGAGTTCAAACTGGCCGTTAAGGAGGAACCTGATAACGCTGAAGCCCATTACCTCATAGGATATTACGATGAAAACGCCACCGTTCAGGAGAGAGGAGAACATCTCTATCTGGCATACAAAAACGATAAACGGAAATATCTGGACGTGCTGATATATGAGACGCTCCGTGTGAACGACCAGAACCTCATACAGGCAACCCTTTACGCCCTGAGAAAGGCGTATAAGACCGGAGGACAGAAGGAAGTGCTCAAAAAGCTGCTTGAGGGGATAAAATCAAAGGACTCCAGGGATAGATATGACGCGGGGCTAGCTCTAGCATATATCGGAGATAAGAAGGATGGAGACCCCGACAGGGTGGTGCCGGAGCTCATAAAGCTTCTCGATCATAAGAGAATGGGCACAAGGCTGAACGCCGTGCTCGCTCTAGGAGAAATAGGAGATGAGAGAGCCGTGAACCCGATCTACCAGAAGATCATCCTGATAACGGATGAGAAAAACAAGGAGAACCCGGAGGTGAGAAGACTGGCCGTGGAAGCGCTCGGAAAGATAGGAACGAAATCCGCAATGGATAAACTTGTGGAGATCATTCAGGATAAGGGTTCCTCGCTCAGGGTCGATGCCATAGAGATCCTCGCCAAAATCGCCGGGCAGGATGTGGTGCCCATATTGACTCACATATTGGGAGAGAAAGGAGCTAGAGAGGTTAAGGTGAAATTATGAGGGAGGTACGCATAATGAGACGAATTATGACGATCTCCATCTTGGTTTTTCTGGTGGCCCTGATGGGGTGCGGCCAACATAGATACCAGGATAAAAGGATAGGGATCGAGGTGCAATCTCTGGACCCGGATCTGCGCGGCAGATGGGGCGTTGAAGGCGTGGTGATAACTAAGGTCTTTCCCAATACACCAGCTCAGAGGGCAGGACTTGAAGAAGGCGAGATGATCTACAAGGTCAGCGTTCGAAGGCCGGTGAGGGGTAAGCGGGATCTGATGAAGAATATCTCCGAGGGCATCAAACATGAGAAGATGGTTACGCTTGAGCTGACTGACGGTAGGAAAATTCTCCTGGCGGTCAGAAGCGTCAGGGATAACACTGGGATTATCTTCGACGGAACTAGGGTGAAATCCATCGACGAAGGTTCCCCATCCTCGCTATCAGGGCTCAAACCCGGAGATCAGGTCAAGGCGGTGATAATCACACGCACGATTAGAAATCTTGATGACTACAAAAAGATAGTCGGCAAAATAGTTAAGAGCTCCCATGAGCTAACATTCACCACTAACGAGCTAAGCGGAGTTAAGCTCGCCGCCGTCAGAGCCCTCGGCGAGATAGGAGGATCTGAAGCGGTAAAGGTGCTCCTGCAGATCTTGGAAAGCGAAGAGGAGTTATTCAGGGAACCGGCTGCCAAAGCCCTTGAAAGGTTAAGCGATAGGTTCTCAAGCCCTGAGTTGATCTCCAAGATGATAAAACACCTTCAGATAAAGTATGAGCCCAATCCGGAGATACGGGCAAGCTGTGCTCTGGCGCTGGCCAAGCTTAAGCCGGTCGAAGCCATCCCGACGCTGATAAAGACGCTTTACGATCCCGTGGCCAATATCAGGTTTAAAGCCGGCGTGGCACTCGCTTCCATCGGAACGCCGGCGCTTGAGCCGCTGATCGAGGAGCTGAGGAAAACACAGGACCCCAACGTCCAGGATATAATCGCCTCGACCCTGGGCGAGATAGGTACCGGAAAAGCGCGAGATGCTCTGATATCGGCTTACTCCTGGATCAAATCCTCCTCCGTTCGCCTCTCGATCCTGAATTCCCTTGCCGAGATCGGGGACGAAAAGGCGATGAGCTTCCTGAGAGGGGTGTCAGCTACGGAAACCGACCCTCAGGTTAAGGTTTATCTGGATACCCTTATAGCTAAGGCTAAATGAAAAAACAGAGCGTAGATATGAGGGCTATTCGGATAACACCTCCGGATAACCTCAAAAACATATGGGTTATCCTCAAAGAACCTCAGATCCCTGGGAATATAGGATCAACCGCTCGGGCGATGAAGGGGATGGGATTAACGCGGCTTATCCTAGTTAATCCCGTCCCGGGATGGAGAGAATCGGATCAACCCTGGACTTTCGCCTGCTGGTCACATGATGTACTCCATAACGCCCTCGAAGTTGAATCGCTTGATGAGATTTTAAGCGAGATACATCTCTTGGTCGGAACGACCAATCGCAGGCGTGATCCCAGGCTGCCGGAGATCATCCCCGCTCGCCAGGGGGCGAAAAGAATAGCCGCCATATCCCGCGATCATGTGGTGGGGGTTATGTTCGGAAGGGAGGATTTCGGTTTATCCACAGATGATATAAGCCGGTGCCATCTTTGCCTATCTGTTCCCATGGCCGTTAGAAACCCATCGCTCAACCTCTCACATGCCGTTGCTATAATAGCTTATGAGATATTAATGGCCTCGATCGAAGATATTCCATCACCAAACCCGGATCTTCCGCCGGCTAACGATCTTGAGGCTTTAACCGAGAGGATAACCAGACTATTGAAAAGGACGGATTTCAAACCGGCTAATGGGAATTGGGATACCCTCCTCTATTCCATCAGGCGGGTCTTAACGAGGGCTCAGCTTGAAAGGCGTGATATTGCCACTCTTCACCTCATCTTCGCCCACCTGGAGAGCTTCATCTCCCGGGGGATGTGAAACTCTTCTCATTATCTCACTTTGATTTTTCCTAATTTGAGAAAGAGCCTGCCTATCTAACTCCCCCGATGTGTTTAAAAACCCCGTGGATCGGAGGTTTTTCATCCTGGCACATCTCTTGCCAAAGGTAGGGATGAAAAATCATCGACGCCTGAACTGGGGGTTAAGAGATGATGAAAGCCATAACACACCACCTTAAAGATCAGAAGGGTCAGGCATTAATTGAATATACCATTCTAACCGGATTAATCGGGCTGGCTATGGTCGTGGCCATCGCCAACGTCGCCGATCAGATCATGGACATCTGGAACGACCTGACCCAGGATTTGGATACGATCGATGATGGTGTTTCCGATTCTGACCTTATCTTCCCAGTCTCTAATCCTGACGGTTGTGATAGTAACAGCGAAGAGGATGGTTACCGGGACGAGACCGGAAATAACTTTTACAACGGCTATTGATCTCGCCCAGCGAAAAATCCCACATCTTGAGGCCAAAAGATGTGGGATTTTTCACGCCCAATACTGTCTATCCAATCCTCTATACTGTATGGCTTCTGAGACATGTTCAGGTTTGATTCGCTCACTGCCTTCAAGATCGGCTATCGTTCTGGAGACTTTCAAGACCCTATCGTACGCCCTCGCGCTTAAACCCAGCTGGGTTATGGCTATCCTCAGAAGCTCCTGTGACCTTTCATCCACGGCGCAGTATCTCCTTATATCTCTCGATGACATATCGGCATTACATCTGATCCTCGTTCCTTTAAATCTTTCCCTCTGGATCTGACGGGCAGTTTGAACCCTCTCCTTTATAGCCTGGGAACTTTCTCCCTTTCTCTCACTGGCCAGCTCCCTGTATCTGACGGCGGGCACTTCGACGTGTATGTCTATCCTATCGAGGAGGGGGCCGGAGATTCTCGATATATAATGCTGTATCTGGGTAGGAGTACATCTGCATCTGTGATTAGGATCTCCGAAGTATCCGCATGGGCAGGGGTTCATAGCGCATATCAACATGAAGTTAGCCGGATAGCTGACCGTGGCGGCCGCTCGGGATATGGTGACCGTTCCCTCCTCGAGCGGCTGACGTAAAACCTCGAGCACATCCCTCCTAAACTCCGGAAGCTCGTCCAGAAATAGCACACCGTTATGAGCCAGCGATACCTCGCCCGGCCTTGGATAGGTTCCCCCTCCGATCAGCCCGGCGTTCGATACGGTATGATGCGGCGAACGGAAGGGTCTGGTGGATATGATGGGTGTATCGGGTGAAAGGAGGCCGGCGATGCTGTGAATCTTGGTTGTCTCAAGGGCCTCTTCCAGCGTCATATCGGGGAGGATCGTGGGCAGTCTTCTGGCGAGCATCGTCTTTCCGGAGCCGGGTGGGCCTATCATAACGACATTATGTCCGCCGGCAGCCGCCACCTCCAAAGCCCGCTTGACATGCTCTTGCCCTTTCACGTCGGAAAAATCAACGTTGTAGGCTGCTCCCTTTCGGAACGCCTCCCTCACATCATACTGAACGGTCGATATTTCAACTTCCCCTGACAGGAAAGCGGCGGCTTCTGAGAGCGTTTTGACCTGATATACGTTCATTCCTTCAACGACCGCTGCCTCGAGTCCGTTTTCGGGTGGCACTATCACCCCATCCAGTCCTGCCTTCCTGGCGCCCAGTGTTATCGGCAAGGCTCCTTTCACAGGCCTAACCGTCCCATCCAACGAAAGCTCGCCCAGCAGGAGCAATCGCTCACGCTGCAGTGAGATGTGCCCGGCCGCTGCCAGGAGAGCGATGGCTATCGGGAGGTCAAATGCCGATCCCTCCTTACGGATGTCGGCGGGAGCAAGGTTAACCGTTATCCGTTTGGCGGGAAACTTGAACCCGGAGTTCCTGATCGCCGCTGTCACTCTCTCCTTGGACTCCCTGACCGCCGTATCGGGAAGACCTACGATGTTAAAGGAGGGAAGTCCGTCGGAGACATCCACTTCGACCTTAACAATATAAGCGTCGAGGCCGAATAAAGCCCCACTTAAAGTGACAGAGAGCATGACTCACCTCGCTATTCAGAAAACCCTTCTTATCCTCAGGCTCGTTATCATCTCCCTGTCGGGATCGCCAAGCGCTTGGGCGAAATCGATTCTGATCGGTCCGAGGTTAAAGCCGAATCCGCTCGACATCTTCGTCTCCTTCCTATACCAGAGGTATCCAGCATCGAGAAACATATCAAGCCATAGCCCTTTCATTAGCTTCAAGCCGTAGTCCAGGTTTAAAAGCAGAAGAGAATCGTCCTCGAACTCCTTGAAGTGGTATCCCCTCAGCGATCCCATTCCGCCCAGATATGTTTTCCTCTGAAGGGGCAGTTCCCCCTCATCGGGCGTATATGATCCCATAAGTCTTATATCGATTCTATGTCTGCCTAACCTGTTATACCTAGCTATCATGAACCTCACGAGGGAGAAATCGAAATCGCCTCCCAACCATCCTCCGGCCAGCTCGACACCGAGATATGCCAGCCATCCGTTACGCGTCTTCCATGCTGGGGAGGGGTATTCGAGCAGGTGATATTCCTCCCACCTCCGCTCATCTCTCAGATCGACATAAAACCTCGCCCATAGACTTCTCATCTCACCTTCGTCTATAGCAAGGTTCTCCCGCTTCCGCTCATCAGGCAGTCTCCATCCCTCCCGCATGTTATAGATCCTACGCCTCGGTTCACCCCCCTCCCCTTTGGAAAACAGATACCAATCCGTCGTTTTAGTCAGGCTCTCATATCTATCATCGCTGTATCCGATCCTGAATCTAAATCGGTCGGAGAGCTCGGCGGAGGAGTAGACCTCCCATCCCTCCCTGTGGAGGAAATCCATGTATGCCCTGCCGAATATAAGCTCGGCGAGCAGGTTTTCAAGGCGGGATATCCTCCAGAGATCGTTGGTCTCAGTCATTCTATACATATGTCCTCCAAGGGTTACCTCGCCCCGAGGCATAATTCCTTTTTCAGCTCCGAGGTTGTAGTCCCAGATGCCGCTTGAGAACCCCCTTTCGACCTCGGCATATAACCGCTCCCCTCCGCAAAGCCTAGAGCTTATTTGGTATTTCCCGCCCAACACCACGCCGTGTACCCTGTTGAAGTCGAAGAGAGGTGAGAGATGGGAGGAAAAAGGTTTCCTTTCGGCGATCTGCAGCCTTAGGAGATAACCGCCTTTTATCTCCTCAAGCCGCCAATTCTTAATAGAGCTAAACGAGCTGTTTTCCTCTCTTAACCTCTTCCCCAGATCCCGTATCATCCTCTCCAGCTCTGTTCTGTTTTTCACGAGAAAGGGCAATTTCCCGAAGGCCCTCTTCACCTCATCGTATCTGACCCTTTTATTTCCTAATACCCTCACATCTTTTATGATTCCTTCGTTAACTTCAACTATCATCCTATCGTTCTCCACATCGATACCGACCTTGGCAAAATCGTATCCTTTTCCCACGTAAACCCTCTCGATCATTTTAGCCCACAGCTTTGCCCTTTCCTCGGGTATCGCCTCGTCTATCGTCCTGAAGATCCTCGCCATTCTAATGCCATCGAGGAGCTCCATCCCCGATATTTCGATCTTCCTCACGAGATATAGCTCGCTCAAAAGAGGTTTAACGGTTAGATTTACACCACTATCGCTTTTCTCCACCACGAAGGAGATATCCTGGAAGATACCGGTTAACAACAGGTTAACCCTGATGATCTCCAGATCGTCAAGAGGTATCTGATCTCCCTCATTCATGTTGATCAGCTTAAGGAGACCGGATTTCCCGATCGGCTCGGAATCCTCCACGGTGATTCTCTCGATCTTGGTCATCCATGTTCGAGGTAGATCTTGTGAGAGGATCATCTCGCCGTTTCCATTCTCAGCCCATTTCGCTTTCACATCACCAGCCTTCACCTCCAGGTTGAACCCCAGTTTTTCCAGGGGCGTTTGGCTTATGGACCTCAACGGTATCGCCAGCTCGATCAGCCAGAAATCAGCGCCTATCCCTGAGGCGACCTCCAGAATGGGGTTCCAGTTTTCACAGTAGATCGTCTCGATCGGATTGACCATCAATGTATACCGTCGGCGGTTTTCGATGAAGATCAATTTAACATAGCTATCGCCTTTGAACTTCTCATTTCTGTCCACCGTTTTCGCCTTAAGCTGATCCGGATCACATCTGATCACGATCAATCCGTACAGCTTCTCACCATCATGCTTAAAAAGGGCGTGAACCTTATCGAGCTCGATGGGATCTCCGTCCCACCATGTTCTGTCATTCGGATATCCATCTATCTGAGGTGGGGTTTTCGTCAAGAAGCAGACGTATCTGTTGGTATATGCTTTGCCGCCGGGGTGCGGGAGAATGACCTTTTTGATCCATACGCTTCCTTTATATGCGCTGGCTTTAAGGTATGGGCCACCTTCTCCTATCCTACCATCAATCCGCCCATCCTGTGTTGAACGGTCGATCAAGTTGAAATCGCATTTCGCCTTTCCGTTGCCCGAGAACATCTCCAGAGCGGCATGATATCCTTGGGGCAGCTCGATCAGGATGTCGCCTCTGCCCGATTCGACCTCCATAGGCATGGGATCATCGCTGAGGACCGAGATATATATATTCCCATCGACCGATTTGAACCTGGCTTCACCGTCGAGAAAGAGTTTGGCGGCTATGTTCCCTAAGCTCACGGCGACGTCGTAACTTCCCGATGTGCCGTCGAGCAGTATATCGCCTTCCCCCACGGCGATTCTGATCTCACCTTCAACTCCGCTCACGATCGCTCTGCCGTTATCGAGGCTCAGTTCCAATCCCATCCCATGAGGCATTCTCACCCTGAGTTCGGGATAACCCTCGATTTTCCCGTTCGGAGATCGGACTACAATCCTTCCATTCTCCCTTAAGATCCGGTACTTCAGCCCTTTCCCCTCAACATCCAGTTTGTCCTGATCCCACACCTCGGCCTTCACATCGGCTTTTCTGAGCTCGATCGATAGGGTAAAAGCCCCCCTGAGCTCGATCTCACGTCCCCAAGCGGAGAGAGAGATAAACAGGAGAATAAGAATTGAAAGGGCGGATTTCAAATGGATCACCCCCGATGGTTTTATCTTCTCCGCCAGACCTTTACTCCCGATGGGCAGAAATTGAACTCCACCACTCTTCCGCCGGCCTCCTCGATTTTCTTCTTAACCTTCCCTTCCAGATCGTTCTCGCAGTAAAAGATCACGCACCCTCCCCCTCCGGCACCGCAAATCTTGCCGCCCGTTGCCCCGTTTTTAAGGGCCACCTCGAACAACTCCTCTATCTTCGGCGTGACTACCTCCGGAGCGAGATTACGCCTATTGCGATACTCCTCCATCAGAAGCTCACCGAATCCGCTCAAATCCCCCTTTAGAAGTTTGTCCCGAATCTCTATCGTTATCTCCTTTATCCTCCTCAGCGAGTTTACAACCTCAGGTATCCCTTTTTTGTATCCTTCTATCATTTTCCTATTGGTATCGCCTGAAAGCCTTGACTGTCCGGTATAGCAGAGGACGAGGTTCTTCTCAAGCTGCCATATCACCTCTCCTTTTAAATCAAGAGGATGTGCCTCGACATGGCTTCCCTCGAACTCCAGGAAATTGAACCCCCCTAATACGGCGGCATATTGATCTTGCTTGCCACCTGTTATCCCCAATTCCTCCACCTCAACTCGGTGTTCCAGCTCGGCTATCTCCCTTCTCATCAGCCTCAAGTCGTACATCTCGTTCAGAATAGCGATCAAGGCTACGCCGATAGCGGCAGATGTACCAATTTCTGCTCCCCTTTTCAGCAGTTGGATTGCCCTTCGATTCGATGAATATTTTAGCAGAGCGTGGAGGGGAAATTCAAGAAGCATTCGTAAAACCGCTCCGCCCATTGAAATCAGGACTTCGCAAAAACTTTTGAAGAATGCAGATGGGGAAAGGCTTAGATGGTGTAAGTGATTCAAAGGAAATTCGCGCTCTAATCTATCGCGAATTTGCTCAAAAACCCTTATGCTGCCTAGATT
>JAGGXZ010000087.1 GCA_021162805.1 Candidatus Poribacteria bacterium | reverse complement strand
GTCCATTGCTTGAGCAGGTGCAGGAGTTGATAGAGCAAACATGTCGCATGAACAAACGTCGTGCTCATCCGGCAACTTTTCAGATCTTACTTGCTCTTGGCGATTCTTAACTTGATGCGAATGGGGCGAAAGATTCTTCGCCCGTACTATCTACGGCCGAATGTCCGCCGTCCACTCTTTGTAGTCATTTAAATGACGGCGAAGCCAAATGACCTAATGACCACAAATGACCGTTGAGTGGCAGACAGCCGAGAGGCGGACAACAATTTTAGATGCTGCACTCAGCGATAACATGAGCAATTCTATTTGGCACCGCCTTGATCTGAGGCCTGACTTCGCTTATAATAAGCCTGGATCGGCGATATACTTCAGGAAGCCCCTCAGCAGTTGACCGAAAGCGTGTCAAAGAAGGAACGAGGAACTAGGAGCGAGGAACGAGGATTTTTATCTCCTCGTTCCTCCTCTGCACACAGGGCTTCTTAAGAACAGGTTAAGGTTTAGGTTGAGGTTAAGAAGAATCTCAACCTTAACCTTAGCCTTAACCTCTGTTGGTGGCCGAGGTAGACCACGCTATCCACGCAGTAGGGGAGGTTAAAATGGCAGGAGATGTTGTTTTCATCGCCTTCGATCTCGGCGCCGAAAGCGGCCGCGGGGTCGCTGGACTTTTCGACGGGAAGAGACTCAGGCTTGAGGAGATACATCGGTTTCCCAACGGCCCTGTCGAGGTGATGGGGAGCCTGTTCTGGGACGTGCTCAAGCTTTTCGAGGAGATCAAAGAGGCCTTGAGGATCTCCGCCCGAAAATTCGGAGATGTGCAGAGCATCGGCCTCGACACCTGGGGAGTGGACTTCGGGCTTCTGGGCAGAGGTGATGTGCTTTTGGGAAATCCCTACCACTACCGCGATAGACGCACGGATGGAATGATGGAGGAGGCTTTCAAGCGGGTTCCGCGTAGGGAGATATTCGAGAGAACAGGCATACAATTCATGCAGCTCAACACGCTATATCAGCTCCTGGCAATGGTCACTGAGGGATCGCCGATACTTGAGATGGCCGAGACACTGCTTATGATGCCAGACCTGTTCAACTTCTGGCTTACAGGCGTCAAGGTTTCGGAGTTCAGCATCGCCACCACAACCCAGTTCTATAACCCTATAACCCGATCATGGGCCACAGATCTGCTTGAACGAATGGGATTGCCCACCCATATCCTGCCGGAGATCGTCCCCTCAGGAACCGTCCTTGGGGGACTGCTATCGTATATCAGAGACGATGTCGGGCTGAAATCCACTCGCGTCATAGCCCCCACCTGTCACGACACCGCATCGGCTGTCGCCGCTGTTCCGGCGAGAGGCAAAGACTGGCTCTACATCAGCTCAGGAACATGGTCTCTTATGGGCGTGGAGATTGAAAAGCCGGTAATAAACGAGAGAAGTTTGGAGATGAACTTCACGAATGAGGGGGGATACGGCGGAACGATTAGATTCCTCAAGAACATCATGGGCTTATGGCTCGTCCAGGAAAGCCGCAGGACATGGGCCAAAGCGGGAGAGGACTACTCCTATCCGGAGCTAACGGAGATGGCTGCCGGAGCTCAGCCCTTCAAGGCCTTCGTCGATCCTGACCACAAGGTCTTCCTCCCTCCGGGAGATATGCCGACTCGGATAAGGGAGTTCTGCCTTAAAACCGGTCAGCCCGCTCCTCAGAGTAAGGGGGAGATCATACGATGCGCTCTTGAAAGCCTCGCCCTGAAATATAGGTGGACGATGGAATGTCTGGAGGAGCTATTGGATAGACAGTTCGAGGTCATCCATGTCGTCGGGGGTGGATCGAGAAATGAGCTGCTCTGCCAGTTCACGGCCGATGCAACCGGGAAGATGGTGCTTGCAGGTCCTTCCGAAGCTACGGCCATAGGCAACATCATGGTCCAAGCGCTGGCTCAGGGACATGTTACATCACACCAGGAAGCCAGAGAAGTGGTGAGGCGATCCTTCGAGTTGAGATGTTATGAGCCGGGCGAGAGGGCAGGCTGGGATGAAGCCTACGATAGATTTTTGAAGATCATCGAGATGGAGGTTGATCTGGATCTCTGACCGTTGTATCATAATGCGTAAATCCTTGATCGAGCGAGGAGGCCATCGATGTATAAGGCAGCGATCCTCGGCTGTAGGGGAAGATCTAAAGGACATATAAGGGCCTATGAGCGTGTGACGAAGGGAAAGGTCGTGGCGATCTGCGACCTTGTGGAGGACCTGCTCAACTCCTTCGGAGATGAATTCGGGATAGACAGACGCTACACCGATATCCACGAGATGCTTGACAAGGAAAAGCCGGACCTCCTGCACATCGTCACCCGTCCCGCTTTAAGGGTCGAGCTTTTGACTATAGCGGCCGAGCATGAGGTGCCGGCCGTAATAGTCGAAAAGCCCATAGCCATCGACGGCGAGGATTACCTCGCCATCTGCGAGCTTAACAAGAGGAGTTCCACCAAATTCATCGTCAATCATCAGCTTCACTTTCATCCAAAGCGACTCGAGCTTCAAAGGGACGTGGATGAGGGGAAGATAGGGGAGATAAGACTCCTGGAGGTGAGCGCCCGGCTGAATCTTTTAGGCCAGGGCACACACATACTGGAGCTCATGTTCAGCTTCAACGGACATGTCCCGGCTACATCCGTCTTCGGACAGGTATCGGGGGATAAGGGGCTCTACACGACCCATCCCGCGCCCGATATGGCCGAGGCGGTTATAACGTTTGAAAACGGGACTAGAGGGGTGATCCTGTGCGGCAAAAACGCCCCTTCCGTCGGCGAAGGAGTGGCGGAGCACATGCACAAACGGATCTCAGTCTATGGTACCAGGGGGTTCATACAGTGGCAGATGAACTTCTGGGAGAGAAGCACTCCTAAGGGGTATGAGTGTGGTGAGAAAAGCTATGGCGCCGAAGATCTACTCGGACAGGCCGGATTAACCGAAGCGGCTTTCGAATGGATCGAGGATGAAAGCCGTCCTCATCCCACCCGACTTGAGCTCGCCCTTCAACAGTTCAACGTGATCCTCGGACTCTATGCCAGCGCTCTGGATAGAAAACCGATCGAACTGCCATATAAACCGGATGGGAATTTCCTGGAGAGGTTGAGAGAAAGGTTGAAAACCTGAGGGCGGTGGAGAAAGGAGATCGGAAACCGGAGGCCGGAAAAGCATGACAAGGGGACAAGGAGAAGGAGAGACAAGGAGATGTTTTCCTCTTGTCCCCTTGTCGTATCTTTCATCCCCAGAAGTGATAGATAGGCACGTTGAGGATTATCCCGAAGATGTTCCATATACTTCCCATCGTGAACTCGCCCAGGATGAGACCTAAGAAGAAAGGCGTGGCTTTTCTGTGCACCTTCAATCCACCGTATTTGAGTATAATCCATTTGACCAGCCAGCTTATGAACAGACAGCTCCAGACCATGTTCATTCCCCAGCTGGTCGTTATGGCGAATCCTGCCGGATGGAAGGGCCACCAGAAGAACCTCATTCTCATCCCCATAAGCAGGAGCGTCATTGCGAAACCTATGACCATGGCGATGGTGGCTGGAACGTTTGTGCCGGATGGGAAGTTCAGCCATCTAGCGAGCCTATCATACGGTTCCCTTCCGAAGGCCGTAAGGGCGGGCCATGGTGCCTTTATCTCCATACCGATCCTGAAACCTCTATCGAGCTGCGCCCAGAAAGCGGAGATCGCTCCCAAAACGGCGGCGAGCATCATCGCGAAGGCTAATCTCCTGCTTCCCAGTCCGGTTCTCTCGGCGAGCTTGAATCCCTCAAGCTGATGCGGCATCGGGTGGCTTCTATAAGCCCTGGTTATGAACCAGAACATGGAGAACATGGTCAGGTTCCCTTTCCCCAGGCGTCTTGTCCCGAGAGATCTCACCAATATCATATCCGGGCCGGAATAGTGTAGATCATGCACTGGAGTTCCCAACTCAGCTCTCATCCTGGTCACGGCGAGAGATATGGCGAAATAGAAGATAAAGAACAGAACCGCCACCCAAACGCTCATACCTCCTCTATAGCAGAAGAATACGATAAAGGAGAAGCCCAATATAGCTCCTAGGACGGCGGTTCTATAGCTCATCGGTTCCTCCGAATCATCGATCTCCCCCACGCCGAAGGCCTTCCTCAAAGCCCTTATGATGTGTTTCCTGCTTATCCACAGGGCTATGAGCGCCAGGGCGATATACCCGCCGGATGCCTGCTCGTTCATCAGCGGAAATCCCGGAAGCCTCAGCCCTATCGCCGCCCCGATTATCCTCAAGGCCTTCCAGTACCAGAAGAAGAACCAGCATGAAAACGATAGATCCAACGGGATAAAAAAGCCAAGCCCAATGGCGAAGGGATAGAAGGAGATCGGCAACCCGCCCATGGCGTTCCAGGGTTTCTCCGTGAAGAGATAGCCGTAGTTTTTCACCCTTGTTCTTATGGCGGGGATCCCCGGATACATGGTGTGTAGCTGATTTAACGTATCCAGGATGGCTGCGATGGCGAAACCTATCCACAGCAAATGGTTTCTGAAAAGTCTGAAATCGCCCCTGGTCATCTCCAGAGGCAGTTGTATTATCGGGTAGGAGAGCCTTTCTCGCTCCGTCCATTGTTTTCTCAGGATGACGTTTATGCACAACATCACGAAGACTAAGACGGTTACAAAGGTCGTCCACCATAGGATCGGCACTCCCCAGTTTTTAAGCTGATATAGGGTATAAAGCTCCCCGCCTCTGTAATATCCCTTCAGCGCAGCCTTATCGCTCACCGTAAGCCATCTAGGCAGGTAATTCCAGAAGAGATCCTTCCATTCGTTTTCGGGTGTGGCGAACCAGAAAGCATGCCCAAGCATCGGGAGGAGTATCTCCAGCATGTCATGTCCGGCGACGCCTGAGGCGATGGAGAGCATCGTGTAGATCGTTATGAGCTCGCCCTGTTTCAGGGTAAGCCTCGGTGAGAGTTTCCTGAGGAAAAGGTTAAAACCCAGGAGAACTGAGATCACGAAGATGACGTTGAAGAAGAGAGAGATCGTGACCGGATGTCCCGAGTATCTTATGACCTCCATCTCGATCACCCAATAGCTGTTTATGGGGATGAGAATGGAGGCTATGAGGATCGCCCTAAATGAGACCCTCTCGGCGCTCAGCGATTGAACCTGTTTGTTCGGCACCGTGTACCCTCTTCAAACTTAGAACGTCCTAAACCAGCTCCGACTTACCCCCGCCGAAAACGGCGGCACATGAGATGCCGCCCTACAAAATCGTTACCATGATCGTGAGCCATCCCAAATATGGTCATGAAATATAATCATCTGGATAATTTTAGCGTCGTTTCAAACCTCCGTCAAGCATAACAGCTAGTTCCGGAGAGAGATTCCCTCTCCATATCGGTATCCATTCTGAGTTCCCTTTCTGCATCCACCACATCCCTCTTGATCCTATCGATACATCCGTTTATTCTGGGATAAAGGGTGGGATGTTCCCTAAGGACACGACGCATTTGACGCAGCAGATCTATGGCATTCCTGAACGCCCTGACGATATCCCCCTCCGCAAGCGAGGTGTAGTTGCGAAGGTCTTGAAACTTACACCCCTGGCTCCATGCCAGCATGGCGGCAGAAAAGCTGTCGTCAAGCTGAGGGGTGAGATCCGCGATGTTATGTTTTAACTCACACTGCCTTATAAATTCCACCTCGCTTTTCGCTTTCGATAACATCCTCTTTATCTCTTTATCTCTTAGCTTAGCGAACCACTCATCCTTCTTCGACTCAAAGACTATGGCCATAATCAGCACGTTGATCTGGTCCTCGCTCAGCCTTTCAAAATGTCCGCCGAAGAAGAGCTGGGTAACTTGCATCTCGTAGCCATATATCTGCGACGCGAACCGCCCGCGCGGCAGAAGCCCCTCTTCATCTATATATCCCAGATCCCACAGCACATCCAACCTTCTAGCGATCCGTTCCTTTAATCCCCTCTCGGCCTCCTTTTTCCGATCCCGTATCATCTTGCGTTGAGCCTCGACCTCGGCGACCGCTTTATAGAGTGGGAGACAGCTTTTTCTATAGGGACATTTATTGCACGGCAGTGCCCGTCTCTTCCTCTCGAGTTTGCCTATCTGGACCTTCATCCTGCCGAATTCGCCTCTCCTGATCCTCCTCGGTCCGAAACGACGTCTCGCCTCTCTTAGTTTCTCGCGCATGGAGCCTATCTCATCCTGCAGCTCGACATATCTTCTTAGAACCTTCATCGGATCGACGCCCTCGCGGATACAAACGGGGCGCTTTAGCTCTCTCGCCCTCCGATTGAGCCTTCGTAGCTCCTTCTCAAGTCGTTCGACCAGCTCCAAGGCCTGAAAATTGCCGAGGCTCAGATCACATACGTCGTAGATGTTTCCCTTATACTTATCGTAGAGGTTCAGGATACTGGCGTAGGAGAGATTGAACTGACTTTCTATCGGCTCGACCGGTCCTGCGACGATGCGCTCTACTTCGTCTGGATCGGCGAAATACGGATCGACCTGGGCGTAGACATAGCCGACGGGATCTATCCCCCTTCTGCCGGCTCGACCCGCCATCTGGTGATATTCTCTGGTCTTGAGATATCTGAACTCCACCCCATCATACTTCTCCAGTCCCTCAAAGGCCACAGTTCTGGCGGGCATGTTTATCCCGACAGCGAACGTCTCGGTGGTAAACAGCAGCTTGATCAGCCCGGACGTGAAGAGCCTTTCGATAACCTCCTTGAAGGTGGGCAATATGCCCGCGTGATGATATGCCACGCCTTTCGAGAGCATCCTTTTGAACCGTTCGTATCCGGGCTCCTCCATCAGATTAAACTGCGTGCACAACCTCTCGTATAGATCTATCATCTCCTGCCGTTCATGCTCGTTGAGGAAATCGCGTTTTGAGTACCATCTGGCGTATTCCTCGCAGCGGCTTCGGCTGAAACAGAAGAAGAGGCAGGGAAGCCTGTCGTTCGATTTCATATACTCCACCAATCCGTCATAGGGCTCGATTCCGAACCCCTTCAGCACGTCCGCGTCGATATACCGTGCGTCGTCCACGCCGTTCTCCTTCATGTATCTCCTCAGCGATTTGAAGGCCTCTAGGTCACCTATGCCGGCGTTTCGGATGTAGAGTTTATGTTCCAGAGGCACAGGTCTGCTCTCCTCATTTATGACCACTATGGGGTGACGTCTGATGGATCGCATCCATCTGGCGAATTGATCGAGGTTCGGCATGGTGGCGCTGAGACAGACGAACTTGATGTGTTGCGGGGCGAATATAATACTTTCCTCCCATACGGTTCCACGCTGGATGTCGTTGATGTAGTGTATCTCGTCGAAGATCACATAATCGATGTCATCCAGCCGTGAGATATCCTCAAAGATCGTATTTCGGAATATCTCCGTGGTCATGATTAGGGCCGGCGCGTCGGGATTGAGCACAACATCGCCGGTCATGATCCCGATCATATCGCCGTAATCGGCGTAGAAGTCCCTGTATTTCTGATTGCTTAATGCCTTTATGGGGGCCGTGTATATGATCTTGCGCTCCTGTTCCAGGCATTTCTCCACGGCATACTCCGCTATCAGAGTCTTGCCTGCTCCCGTGGGTGCGGCAACTATGACGGATTTATCCTCCTCTATCGCCCTAATTGCCCTCTCTTGAAATGGATCTAGGATGTATCCTTTATAGAGCATTCTCATCCCATCTTCTCAAAGTTCTCGTGGCTATTGTATCAGATGCGTCCCGTTCGGTCAAGGAGGAATCACGAGGAAAGAGCCGATTTGATGGCCTCAAGTAGCTCGGCTGGGCTATATGGTTTTTGTAGGAAGTGGAAATCCTCGCTCATAGCGATTTTACATCGCGACTCCCCATCTGAATATCCGCTGCTCAACAAGATCTTCAGGTCTGACTTGCGGCTTCGGAGTTCATCCGCCAATTGTTGTCCGGTTCCGTCAGGAAGTATGACATCACTGAAGAGAAGATGAAAGTCCCCTCCCTCACCGGAAAAAAGTTCCATAGCTTCCCTCACGTTTCGGGCTTCGAAGGGGCGATATCCGTTATCACGAAGGACATTTACGGCGAACTCCCGCACCGCATCTGAATCTTCCACAATAAGAATCCTTTCGCCACCGCCTTGGAGGATTTCAAGCGGGGTTACCTTCTCCTCCCCAGCCTTCGCTTCCTTTTCCGAAAGCAGAGCGGGGAGATATATTTTAAACGTTGATCCTTTCCCGGGTTCACTATAGACGTTTATCCATCCGCCGTGCTGTTTGATGATTCCGTAGACGACCGATAGACCGAGCCCCGTGCCTTTACCCCTCTCCTTTGTAGTGAAGAACGGCTCGAAGATCCGATGAACCATTTCCTCGTCGATTCCGATGCCGGTATCCTCGACCAGCAGGTAAACGAAATCCCCGGGACGGGCTTCAGCATGCAGTTTACAATATTCCTCATTCACGCGGATGTTTCCGGTTTTGATCATTATCTTGCCTCCCTGAGGCATGGCATCTCTGGCATTCAGGACCAGATTCATGATTACCTGCTCGATCTGTCCTTTATCGGCTTTTATCAGCTTTAACTCTGAATCGAGGAGGGTGGTCAATTCGATATCCTCGCCGATTAGCCGTCCAAGCATCTCTTTCATGTCTGAGATTACCAGATTGAGATTTAGCACCTCCATTTTGAGCGTTTGTCTACGGCTGAAAGCGAGAAGTTGGGCTGTAAGCGAAGCAGCTCGCTCCGCCGTGTCTCTGATCACCTTGGCGTAGCGAAAGAGCCGGTTGTCCGATGACAGATGGCTGCATAGGATATTAGCATAACCGATGATCGGTGTGAGCATGTTGTTGAAATCGTGAGCGATGCCACCTGCTAATCTGCCGATCGCCTCCATTTTCTGGGCGTGAAGTAACTGGCTCTGCAGCCTTTCCTTCTCCTCCTCAGCTCGTTTTCGCTCGTTGATCTCCGCTTCGAGTCGGGCCACATGTTGGGCGTTGGCGATGGCCAAGCCTATCGTTTTGCCGATCGCTAAGAGAGTTCTCCGTTCATCCTCGCTCAGGGTATATTTCCCCTTGAAAACCAAGCTTATGGCCCCTATCGCTCTATCCTGATAGAGCAGTGGCACAGACACAACGCTGGTGAAACCCTCTTTTAAAAGCTCCTCCCTGACCTTCAGCTCTACCCTTTGATCGTTTGATAAATCCTCACAGCTTATGATCTTTTTCTGCCTTATGACAAGGCCATTTAGGCTCCTTTCCACCGGTAGCTCGCTGCCCGCGTGCAGTATCCTTTCGCTGAAACCCCTGGCATATAGAAGCTTGAGACTTGAAGAACCTTCGCTATAAAGGAAAAGCCCCACTGAAGGCGAATGCATGTAACGCATCATAGCATTAACGGCATTCTTCGCCACTGAGAGAAGATCAAGTGATTCATGAACGGCATCGGATACCATCTGTATGGCCCTCAACGACATACGCTCAGTTTCCAACCCCGTCTGGGTCTCCTCACGCCGGGTGGCCATACGCGGGGAAAGCTTTTCTGTTCTATCCGATCCCTCCTCCGCCAAATCTATCTCACCTCCTGACTTTTACAACCTTTCTCGCCCAGGGAGAGATTTTGAGCTTCTCTCCCTGGAAGTATACAATGGGATCATGAGGCTTCTTTCACCTTCTTCAGAGTCTGCTCTATTTTCTCCCTGATGATTTCAGGGGTAAACGGTTTCGCGATATAGTTGTTGACACCTGCCGCGATAGCTTGAATTATCTCCATCTTAGATGTATTGGTGGTGATCATTATTATCGGTATCCCGCTGAACCGTTTATCCTTCCTCACCGATTTGACGAAGTCTATCCCCGTCATCCTGGGCATGTTCCAATCCGTCAGGATCAATCCTATGTTTCCGTCATGCGCCAGGACCTCTAGGGCCTCCATCCCATCCTGGGCCTCTACCACCTCTTCATACCCGATTTTCAGAAGCAGATTCCTGATTATCCTTCGCATGGTCAGAGAATCATCCACCACCAAAACCTTCATTTCCCCACCTCCTTACACTTTTTCGAAGGATACCTGCATGAAAAAAGGACCTAGATCTGAATTAAAGGGGATCTGCAGCCATATCGAGCCGGTCGGATATCTGATCTCGAAGTTACGTCCCCTCACAACTGTGGGCAAACTGAGCTTTATCAGGCCTAGCTCGTCGGAGAGGTGGGTTTTCGCGCTGCCTGCGACTATGTTGACCATCTCCGCCACGGCATCTATGACAACCTCATCTATCTTGAATATCTTTTCCGTATCCAGGAATCGCCTCGCTATCATCAAAGCCGTCTTCGCCGGAAATGATAACACGACCGTTCCCCTGACCTTTCCCGTCAGGCCTATAATCGCTGAGATATCATACTTTGCGAAGGCCTGATCTATTTCGGGGTGTTCGATCTCCAGGGCTGAGTTCGCCACCTTCAATTTGCCCCGTTCAACGCTACATCCCAACATCGTCTCACAGAAATTCTCAAGGGCAGCGATGAACGGGTTGATATATTCGGCCTTCATAACTCACCTCCTCTTGTTTTCCCTGACAAGCACTTCGAAGATCCTGCGGGCGATATCACCTAGCGGTAATACCTCATCGACTGCGCCCAGCTTTATGGCCTCCCTAGGCATACCGAACACGACACAACTCTGCTCATCTTGAGCTATTGTATATGCGCCGTTCTCATGCATTGCAAGTAGTCCCCTTGCCCCATCGGCTCCCATCCCCGTTAACAACACCCCGATGGCATTTCTCCCTGCGTTTAGCGCCACGGATTGGAACAACACATCCACGCTGGGTTTCTGGTAATGAACGGGCGGCCCATCCTTTATCCGAACGATATAGCGGGCGCCACTTCGCTTCAGAACCATATGCTTGCCGCCTGGCGCTATCAGGGCTACACCCGGTATTACACTATCCTGGTCCTTAGCCTCTCGAACTTCCACCCGACATATTCGGTTAAGCCTTTGGGCGAAGCTGGCCGTGAAATACTCCGGCATGTGCTGAACGATCACCGTTCCAGGAGCTGAAGGAGGAAAATCCCTCAATACCACCTCGATCGCTTTCGTTCCCCCCGTTGAGGCTCCTATGGCTATTATCTTATGTGTGGTCTGAATCTCCCGGGGTAGATCTATGCTTCGTGCGAGTCTTGACGTCTCCGATGGAATTTGCCTCGGTAACTTCGCTGAAGCGGCGGCGCGAATGGCGTGAACCAATCTGGAGATGGCAGGGACGGAGTATACTGAACTCGGCTTCGCCACAACATCAACCGCACCCAACTCGAGCGCCTTCAATGCCGTCTCGCTGTTTTCAGGTGCGAGTGAGCTTACGATCACCACCGGAATAGGGTGATATTTCATCAGCTTCGCCAGAAATGAGAGGCCATCCATCCTGGGCATCTCGATGTCTAAGGTGACGACATCCGGCTTCAATTTGACTATTTTATCGCGAGCTACATAAGGATCGATGGCGGTGCCGACCACCTGGATATCCTCATATTTTGAAAGCTCACCGCTCAATATCTTTCGGACTACAGCCGAATCGTCTACGATTAAAACCCGGATCATGATCTCTTCCCCCCACGATCACTCTCATCTTTGTATAAAGCTATCTCGGCTCTCCCACCTTCCATTCCTATCTTCACCTCCACAACGGGATCGCCCTGAGGGTTGAAATTAGAGCGTTTACGGGGATCAATTAGAACCGGAGTATCAAGATAGAATATCTCCTTTGCCCCAGCTATGGCAGGCAGAACGTTTCCACAGATGACGTTCGCTATCTCTCGCAGGGCATCCAGTTGTTTTTCCACCGGTGGTGGATGTTCTTCGCCGAGCATATTAGCAGCGAGAATCGGAAGCAGATCCCCACAAACGCGCACTACCAGTTTCCCGCTGAACGGGCCGTGGAATCCCACCACAGCGATGGCTCGTTCGGGAGCCTTGGATTGGCGGTCATCGAGCTCCTCGCTTGGCAACATGAAGGCAAGGTCCTCAAAAATCCGAATCGCCGATTTGTAAAGCGTTCTCTCCATCTCCCCCATCTATCCCTCCTATGACGTTAATGATGGCCTGTCTGAGGCTTTCCGGAGTAAACGGCTTGTGTATGAAACCATCACATTTTTTCTGAAGCATCTCCACTCGCGTTTCGCTGCTTTCGGTGGAGATAACGATAATCGGTAGATCGGCGATTTCGGGCTTCCGGCGTATTCTATCTATCATCTCCTCACCGTTCATCACGGGCATGTTTATATCGACCAGGATAAGGTCAACCCACGTCCTATCCAAAATCTGTAATCCCTCTTTCCCATTAGCGGCCTGATATATTCTGCCTAACGGCAGGCCGCTGAGGATCAGAGTCCTACTGATGATAGATCTCATTACCGAGCTGTCATCCACTACGAGGACGTTAAGAGGCATGTTCACACCTCAACGTCTATAGGATCTTTGATATACCGTTGGCTTTCACTATGACCCTACCGGTTCCTATTTCAAGGGCCATGGTTCTAGATAGGTTTCCTCCCACGTCATAGGAGCTCAACAATATACCGTTTTTCCATAACAGTTTTCTCAGCATTATGAAATTTCTCCTACCGATCTGGAAATAATCTTCCCCTTCAGTTTTTGAGTGAGCTCCTCCCGCCACCTTGACCTGTAACCTTTCCTTTCTGGCGCCGGCTTTGTAGCATTCGATAAACAGCCTCGGCACACCGGTATCCACGAACATAAACGGATTTTCAGCCGCTTTCGCCGAATCGATGGTGGAGAGGGGCAGCATAACATGTAACAGTCCCCCTATGCGGGCCACGGGATCATATATAGCGATTCCCAGACAACTTCCAAGCGCATAGGTTATAAGCACGTCATCCTCCCTATCTGATATCTTCATATCCGCGACTCCCACGATGATTTTCAATATCAGCACCTCGTGAGATTACTTTCTATAGATAGCCGGCTGAATGTATTGAAACCGATGTTCTAAAGGGGCTAAGCTCTCCGAATGACCTACAAAGAGATATCCTCCCGGCTTCAGTAACTCCCAGAATCGGTGGATTAACCTCTCCCGTGTGGGGTTATCGAAATAGATCATAACGTTACGACAGAAGATCAGATCAAAAGGCCCTTTCATCGGCCATCCGCTCATTAGATTCAATCGGGCGAATTGAACCATCGACCTGACATCATCGTTAACCCTATAGATTTCAGATGATCCGTCCTTAATGCGCGTGAAATACCTGTTGAGGATTTGAGATGGAACACCTTCTAACTTCGACGAATCATATTTCGCCTCACGTGCTATGGCTAGCATCCTGGCTGAGATATCGGTAGCGAGTATTTTGATGTCCCATCTACTGATATCGGATATGCTTTCTCTAAGCGTAATAGCGATGGAAAAGGGCTCCTCACCGGAGGAACATCCTGCGCTCCAGATCCGTATCCTTCTTATATCTTTCAGCTCCGGCAGAATACTCCGGCGGAGGAATTCAAAGTGTTTCGGCTCGCGGAAGAAGCTCGTTTTGTTTGTGGTCAATACGTCAACCATAGCGGCCAGCTCACGGCGTGAGCTATCACGTTTGAGATATTCCATGTAATCTGAGAAATTCTTCATGCCTAACGTCTTCATCCTCTTCATGAGACGGGTTTTGACTAAATCCTTTTTATCGTGCAGCTGAATACCGGCCATCCGATATAGAAGCGATTTGATCTCCCTGAAATGGGCTTCACTTAAGCTGAGATCAACTGCCGATTCCACCATTTGATCAGCTCCCCCTTTCTTTCAGATCAGAGGTGAAATCCGGGGTCAGAGGCCATCCATTGCCCCGTCGCCCCGGCCCCGGAGGTTTTAGGGGGTGAGACATCTAGAAGTTTCTCAGGACCTCCATGTCCTCCTCCTCAAGCGGGATGACCTCCTGCGGATTTACCGCGGAGTCAACCTCTTTGCCTTCCTTCCCATTGCCAGGCGAGGCCGTATCCGCCTTTTTATGCAGTTGAAGTTTAACCGTGTGTTTGGTATATCTGGGAGCGGCCGCTGTCGAGGCGATCGCCAGTTCGCCTTTTCCATCTTCGCTCAGCTTGAAGTTGGCGACCATACCTTTCAGCTCTTCCGCCTGGCTTGATAGCTCCTCAGCGGCGCTGGCGGACTCCTCTGAGCTGGCGGCGTTCTGCTGTACGGCCTGATTTATCTGATTTACCGCCGTCTCTATCTGAGAGATCCCCTGTCTTTGCTCCTCTGACGATGCCGCGATCTCATCCATCACCTGGCTCACCTTTTCCACGTTTTGGTTCATCTCGTCGAAGATCTTCACGACCTTCTGATTGGCCTCGACGCCGGCATCGGCGTTATTAGCGGCCTCCTCTATCAACCTTGCGGTCTCTTTGGCGGCTTCAGCGCTTCGCATGGCGAGGTTTCTCACTTCCTCCGCCACGACGGCAAATCCCTTGCCTGCTTCTCCAGCCCGTGCCGCCTCAACGGCGGCGTTCAGGGCCAACAGATTGGTCTGGAACGCGATCTCGTCTATCGTTTTGATGATCTTTGATGTCTCATCTGCCGAGGACTTGATCCTCTCGATCGCCTGTGAAAGCTCTCTCATGCTTTCAACCCCATCCGCGATGCTGGCTCGAGCGGAATCCGTCATGCTTTTACCCTCTTTGGCACTATCAGCGTTCTGAGTTGCCATGGAAACCAGTTCCTGTAGGCTACTGGAGACTTCCTCAACAGCACTTGCCTGTTCGGTGGTGCTCTGTGACAGCGCCTGGCTTCCGGAACTGACTTGTTCTGCAGCAGCAGCTACCTGTTCCGCGGCGGCTGCGACTTGGCGTACGAACTCCTCCAGATTATCCATCGCCGTGTTGAGAGAATTTTTGAGCCTGGCGTGATCTCCCTTATACTCTCCTTCCATTCGTGCAGTCAGATCAAACGCCGCCAGCTTATCGATGACGGTGATGGCCTCGTTGATCGGTTCCAATATGGCATCCAGCATATCGTTGATGCCCTGGAAGAGCCTCTTGAAACCCTCCGTGGAGGCCTTCTCGGGATCTGCACGCTCACCTAGCTGTCCAGCTTCCGCTGCAGCGCTCAGCCGGTTGATCTCCTCCATGGCGATCTCCTGGTCCGTGCGATCGAGTATCACCTCTATCCCACCTATCGGCTTGCCCTTATCGTCGAAGATTGCTCCGCTGCTGAATATTATAGGGATTTTCCTTCCGTCTCGTGTCTGGGCTTC
>JAGGXZ010000086.1 GCA_021162805.1 Candidatus Poribacteria bacterium | reverse complement strand
TGTGGAGGACATAAGGGATCAGGATGAGAATCTCCAGCAGCGTTAAAGAGATGAGAACCACCAGGGACAGATGATCGCCGATTGTCCGCATAAAGCGCTGAAGCATGATCAAATCACAATACCTGGAGGGGGAAATGTCATCTTCTTCCCCTTTAGATTCACGGTCTGAAATAGGGTTCTATGGGCAACCGTCCGCCAACAAGCTCTCGGAGCTTTCGATAATCTATGCTGGAGTAGCCTGGCGAATCCGGAGTCCTAGGTTTATAAATAACTGCTTCGGGAAATAGTCTCGCTAATTCCTTTAGCACCTCGATCCATTCTTCGCATATCTCACGTTCCCTTTTGTTAAAGATAGGCCCTGGTATATAACCCCTCATCTTCTGAAGATCGTGATATTCCTGTTGAAGCTCCTCGTGGCGAGGCAAAAGTCTTGCCAGTTGCTCATACCGTATCTGCTGTATCAGCTTCTCTGCATCTTCATCTTTCCCTTCCTCTTTCACCTCTTTATCTGCCTTTTCCTCCACTTCATCAAGCCCCACAGGCTCCTCCTCAACCTCAGCTTCTCCAGAGTTCGTCGCCTTCACTTCTTCATCATTGAAATACTCGTCCACCAGCCTGTTGAACTCCTCAAATGTCAAATCATTCTTCTCTTCCACCTTCGGCTTGCTCGGAGCAACCCTTGCAACTGCAGGCCTACTCACATGTCTTTCCATCTTTACATTCGCTTCGGGAGAAGGTTTCTCTTTCTCCCTGTGGGTCAACCAAATTCCTATAAGCACCATTAGAGCTACTACCATCATCGCTAACCCTGCTTTCATCTTCATAGTTTTACCTCCATAAAGTAAGGGGAAAAGGGTTTTCAATCCCTTCTTCCCTTCCATATGCTTGGTCACGGACAAGTTCCTCCTCCTTCTTCGTAGTTTGGTCCCCAACGGGAAACCGTGTTAATAATGACATCTGTGCAATTCAGATCTTCGTAGATGATGGTTCGGCACTCTGCTCGATTGCCAACTTGATTGCACTCGTAATATCCGGCGGCGGTTGTGCTGCAGTACTCCATCCCATATGAGATCTGAGTGATCGCACCGCTTTCAGGACATGTCGTCGGATCACAGTTCGGAACAAGAGGGTTTTTAGCAACCGTCCAGCAGATGGTGCCTCCATACAACTGGCGCATCGCCTCCTCCTTCATCGCGGACTGGTCTGCTTTCACTCCCAGTCCAACGATGACGATGCCTACAATCACCACTAGAATCTGCCATTGAAAAGCCTTGCGTAACATCGCTTTACCTCCTTCCCTACAACGAGGCAGCTGCATGTCGTAGTGATGCTTTTGATCTGTAGGGGAAGGTTGCCTTCATTTCGAAACGTGAACTCGTGACTAATGGTGGAACCCCGTGGTGCGCTGCCGAAGTTGTGGAAAACGGAGTCAAAGACGATCTTCGGAGCATTCCTTTTTCGGGGAGGGCGCGAGAAAACCAGGCATGCTCCATCGAACTCGCCGGAGAACTCACGTTTTGAAACGATATAAGGCGCGTTGATGTCGTGATTGATAATCCTGACAAAGCCGTCGAAAACCCCATCCACCACAAGGAAATGATCTCCGCTGACGTGTGCGATCACAGGCGTTCTCAGTTTCTCAAGCTCGTCAAACGTAAGTTTCCTGGCGGACACACTCAGATTCATCTTCCTGGCTGCCTGAAATAGGGAATACATGCTTATCCCCCGGTCGCTTACTCCTGTCAGGTGGATCAACTCATCGAGCGATGCATCTATATCGAACAACCGGCATATGGCCAGCAGGGATTTCGGCCCGCATAGCATGTCGCCTGTATCAAACCGAGTTTGACAGTATAACCAGCTTCCAGGGGAGAGTATCAACAACACGATAATCACCATCGAAACTAAATAACGCATCATTTGAATCCCCCTTTTCAGACAAGCTTTGCCGAGGAAATCTCGACAACGGGCTTCCCTGGACTTTGGACGTTGGACATCGATTCGCCTATCTATGATCAAATACGGTACAGTTCTTATCGATCATCAGCCTGAATCTCCTCGGTGGAATCTCCCCATTCCCCTTGAACTGAGTGAACCTCAGCTCCTTCTCCAACACAAGCCTCTCCTTGCCAGGTGGGCCGACGAATTTCCTCTTGACAACCCTCTCCGGATACCAGATCAGATCGGAATAGCGGGCCAGCGAGATCCGTATGACGATCCGTTCCCCATCCCTGGTCTGGATGATCTCCTGGGGACGGTATCCCCTCTCGGTGTTGATCAGGAACTCTATAGATCCATAAGGCTTGCGGGCCTTAATGCGATAACATCTCTCACCGTTGACCTGTTCCTCCTTGAAAGAGAGATCAGAGATCCTGTTACTCGTCAGAACCTTGCCGATCGGCGTCCCATAAAGGCCAAGCCAGCATTTGGGATCGAACTCCTCGCTCTTAAAGGGACGGAAATCCGCAGGGGGTGGGAAGATGTGATACTCCCTCTCCCTGGAACGATCGGGGTAGCGATACTCGATCTCCTCCGCTATCTTCTTCCCGTCGAAAACCCGTCTGTGTATCACCTTAACCTCCATATCTTCCTCCACATCTCCCGTCTCGATCAGCTTGGAGTAGACCTTCACCACCTCTTTCAGGAAACCGCTGGTGGCGAAGCTACCGACGTAAATCCTCTGGAACGGGGGATCAAGTTGTTCCTCCTCCCATGGGACCCTGTAGTAGGTGTTCCGCTGTTGAACCCGCACCATGTAGGAACGCAAGGCGTCGTCATAATGCTTGATCCCCTCCATAACCGCCTCATCTATAACTGCCTCTGATACCGATAGAGCTCCTATCAGTAAAAAGATCATCCAGAACATCGCTACTCTCCTTATCTGAATCTCCTGTGGTCATACACCGAGTCAAACTCATCCGGAACAACGA
>JAGGXZ010000085.1 GCA_021162805.1 Candidatus Poribacteria bacterium | reverse complement strand
CATCAACGACTATCTGATCCTCTACCGGTTCAGGAACACGAAGGAGATCATATCGGATCAAAACGCTGGCACAGGAGCGGTTGTAGCCGGAGGATATATCGCGACCGGGCTGATCGTCAGGGCCTCCATAGCGGGAGAAGGGGGAGGATGGCTTTCAGTCCTGATATTCTTCCTGCTCGGTCAAGCGATGCTGGTTTTAGCGGGGCTCTGGTATCAGCTAATCACACCATATGACGTGCACGAGGTGATAGGTGAGAGAAACAACACCGCCGCGGGAGTGGCCTTCGGAGGATTCCTCTTCGCCGTGGGATATCTGGTACACCAGGGGATGTTGGGAGATTTCACCGGATGGTCATCCGATCTCGCCATCTTTCTCCTGTATGTTGTTTGCTCCTTCATCCTGCTATGGATTATAAGGCTGATAACCGATCTGGTCTTTCTGCCAAGGGCGAGGATGTCCGAGGAGATAGCCGATAAGGCCAACGTCGCGGCCTCGTTTATAGCCGTGAGCATATATGCCGCCTCAGTCTTCATAATCGCCCATGCTGTATGAGATTGGGAGGTAAGAATGAGCCTGCTGGGGGTAGACGTCGGAACAACCGGATGTAAGGCGATCGCCTTCAACCTAGACGGCCAGATCATCGCACAGGCATATGGGGAGTATCCTCTGATACATCGAAGGCCGGGATGGTCCGAGCTGGACTCAAATCTGGTTTGGCAAAAGGTGGCGGATGCCATAAGAAAGGTCGCCGCTGAGACCAAAAGCGACCCCATAAAGGCGTTCGCCGTCTCATCTCAGGGCGAAGCTGTCACCCCTGTCTCCGAGGACGGTGAGATATTGGATACGGCCATAACCACCTTCGACTCGCGCGCCGATGAGATAGCCCAAGAGATCGGCGGGAGGATGAGCAAGCTTCAGATCATGAGGATAACCGGCATGCCTCTCAGCGGCATAACCACGATGGCAAAGCTGATATGGCTCAGGAGAAATAAGCCCGATGTATACGGAAGAACGTGGAAGTTCCTGGGTTATGAGGATTTCGTGCTCTTCAAGCTGGGGATCAGGCCGGTGGAGGATTGGTCGCTCGCCTCTCGGACGATGATGTTTGACATAATACGCAAGGACTGGTCGGAGAAGATGTTGAATCTGGCGGGGGTGGATCGTGATCTGCTCCCGGAGACGGCACCTTCCGGAACGCCAATCGGTGAGGTGCCCGACAAGATCGCCGACGAGTTGGAGTTGCCCAAGGGCGTGGTGGGGGTAACGGGCGGGCACGATCAGCCCTGTGGGGCTCTGGGCGCGGGGGTTATCCGAGGGGGATTGGTGATGGACGCCACTGGCACGGTCGAGTGTTTCGCCCCTGCCTTCACGGAACCGGTGTTGAGTGAGGAGATGATCGAGGGGAACTTCGCGTGTTATCCCCACGTCGTGTCCGATCTCTACGTCACTTTGGCCTTTGTCTCATCCGGAGGGGTGGTGCTGAGGTGGTTCAGAGATGTGTTCGGCCAGAGGGAGATCGAGGAAGCCGAAAGGAAAGGCGTCAGCGCCTACGACCTGCTGATGGAGGAGATGTCGGATGATATCTCGCCGGTGATGTTGCTTCCCCATTTCTCCGGAAGCGGCACGCCCTATCTGGATACCCAATCCAAGGGGGCGATATTGGGATTAAGCCTCGCCACCGGCAAAGGCGACATCATCAGGGCGATAGTCGAAGGGGTCAGCTTCGAGATGAAATACAACCTGGAGCTCCTGCATGAGGCGGGCGTCAGGATAGACGAATTCCGCGCCATAGGAGGAGGGGCGAGATCGGAGAGATGGCTCCAGATGAAGGCCGATATATACGAAAAACCGGTTATGGCCATGGATATCTCAGAAGGCGTCTGTCTCGGGGCGGCGATTTTGGCGGGCGTGGCCATAGGGGAGTACTCCTCCATTCAGGAGGCGATCGAGCACATCGTCAGGCCACGTAGAACCTATATGCCGCGAGCTGAGTTCAGTGAAAGATATCGCGAGAGGTTCGAGATATACAGGAGGATCTATCCGGCCATAAGAGAGATATCGCATCGGCTTTGATCGGGGGTTGTTATGGGGAGATGGGCTGTGGACGGGATCATGGCGGCGATCTGCTGGGGCAGCTATATAATCCTCTTAAAGCTCGGCGGGGATGAGGCATCGGGTGAGATGAGGCTCGTGTGGATGCTCCCGGGGGCGATCATCGCCGCCGCACTCTCATGGCTTTTCGGCCGAGGCGCCTCGCCGGCCACCATATCGTCCCGACTGATATACATATCCGCCGGAGCGATATGGGGATCGGGCATGTTGTTCGCCGCCAAGGCGATAGAACACGGCGCGGACGTCTCAAGACTCGCCCCCCTCTATAACACCAACGTCCTGATCAGCTTGATCCTGGGCGTCATCATCCTAAGGGAACCTCTAAGTTTCAAAACCGTCCTCGGGGCGATCCTCGTCGTGATCGGAGGGGTGCTTGTATCGGGGAGATGAGGGATGAGCGATAAACCCCATTACATAGGACACAGAAAGCGTCTCAGGGAGAGATTTCGGAAGGCCGGAGCCCGGGGAATGCACGATTATGAGCTGCTTGAGCTTCTTCTGACCTACGCCATACCGAGGAGGGATGTCAAGCCCATCGCCAAGGAGCTCATCGAACGTTTCAAGGGCATCACAGGGGTCATGAATGCCTCCCAGGAGGAGCTGGAATCGATCGAAGGCATGGGACCGATATCGGCCACGCTCATCCGACTGGTCAAGGAGCTCTTCGGGCTCTATATGGCTGAAAGGATGGAGGGGAGAGATCTGCTTGCATCACCTCAGGCGGTGGTGGACTTCGCCCGTGTGAAGCTCGCCGGGCTGTCCCATGAGGCTTTCATGGTTATCTATCTTAACACGAAGAACGAGGTCATCGAATATGAAGTTGTCCATGAGGGAACGGTCGATAGGGCGATCATATATCCGCGCCGGATCATCGAATCGGCTCTCTCACACCACGCCTCCGGCCTGATCCTCGTTCACAATCACCCCAGCGGATATCCCGAGCCATCGGAGGATGACAGACGGCTCACCCGTTCGATCTACGAGGTGGCCCATACGATAGATATCAGGGTCTTAGACCACATAATCGTCGGAAGGAATGGCTATTTCAGCTTCAGGGAGGGAGGTTTGCTATGAATCTATCACCGAGCTATACCATCGGAGTCGAGGCCGTTCGGGTTCCGGTTCCGAATCCCGGGGAGTTCATCACGATTCTGGAGCCTGAGAGGGATGAGACGGACTGGTGGGCGGGCGCGCCGAGCGTCTGTATGGACGATGAGGGCGTGGTATGGCTTGCAGCCAGGCTCCGAGAGGCATATTCCCCCAGAGGACAGAGGGGATATGCCATATGGATAGGAAGATCCGAGGACGGGCTGCGCTTCGAGCACGTCAAAACGATACACAGGGATGAGGTCGGCACCCTCTCATTCGAGCGTCCATCGCTGTTGCGCGATCCGCTGACCGGCAAGTTCAAGCTCTATTACTGCCGTTCGGGAAGGCCCGATCCCTATGGCTGGTACATCGGGAAGTTCGACGACGTGGACGATCCCTCGCAGTTCGATCCCTCCACAGCACGGCCCGTGCTTCGATTTGAGATCAAGGAGTGGGGGGTCAAGGATCCGTATATCATCAACATCGGCGGGCTTTATCACATGTTCGTCATCGGCTATGGGATAAACGGCCATCCCCGTGAGCTGCCTTATCTGGCGATCTCGGTTGACGGTGAGAGGTGGGAGTTCAAAACTAATCCGATACTGTCCAGCCACGGTTGGCATGACTTTTTCACCCGACCGGCCTGTCTGCTGCCGATGCCGGGCGTCTGGATTCTCTATTATGAGGGCTCAAACTCGGAATGGTTCGATCCCGTCTACAACATCGCCGGCGGAATAGCCGTTAGCACCGATGGAGGGAAGACCTTTACGGACATCACCCCCAACGCTCCCACGCTTGAAACCGCAACCCCGGGGCGGTATCGGACGGCCAGATACATGGATTACTTGGCGCTTGAGGACAGGATCCTGTTCTACTATGAGGCCTTCCGGGAGAACGATTCGGCCGAGGTGAGGGCAAGCGTAGTCATGCGAGGGAGGAAATAAACCGAATCGGCGAGATGTAAGTCTAACATACGATTTTGTTACCACAGGATGTAGCAGCTTCAAAACGGACAATTTGAATGAAGGTGGGGATATCGATGAGGTTAAGGGCGATCATATGGTTCCTGATACTATCGCTGTGCATCTGGCTTGTGGGATGCATCACGTTTTCCCCTCCAGGTCCAAAGCTGGCGCCGGTCAAGGGGGAGGCTGTAAAGCCCGCAGAGCCGATGTTCAAAATCAGCAGCGGGGGTGGGGAGACCGAATATCAACACGTGCTTATAAGCGAGAACATACGCAGCATAGCGACCGATAGGCGCAATATCTGGGTGGGAACCGATAAAGGGGTCTCCAGGTACATCAAATCGGAGGGGAGATGGGTACATTACACCATGGCTGATGGGCTTTCCAATGACAGGGTGAACGACATAGCGGTGGATGGTAACTACGTCTGGTTCGCCACCGACGAAGGGGTTACCAGATTCGACACGTCGAAGGAGGAGTGGAGGATTTTCAGGAGTAAGGACGGGCTGGCCAGCGATAAGGTCCGGTGCGTCGTCGTAGATGGGGATTATATCTGGTTCGGAACCGATAGAGGACTGAACAGGTACGACAAACGGATAGATAGCTGGGCGGTCAGGGGTAAAAAGGACGGACTGCCCAGCAATAACGTCACCACGATAGCTGTGGATCAGGAGTACATCTGGGTGGGAACCGGTAAGGAGAAGAGGAGATTTGGTAGGAGGATCTTCGATTTCCGCGAGAGGAAGCCAGGAGAAGGAGGTGTCAGCAGGTATCACAGGGCGACCGACTCGTGGAACAACTATTCGACGAAGGATGGACTCGTAGGGGAGGAGATCTCGGTCATAGCGGTTGATGAGGATGTCGTCTGGTTCGGCACCAAAAGCTCAGGCGTCAGCGTCTTCAGCAAGACCGATCAGGCCTTCGTCAAGACCTATACGAAGACGGATCTTCTGGTCAGCGATATGATCAGGGCAATAGTGGTGGACGGAAATCAGGTCTGGTTCGGCACGGCAAACGGCGGCGCGCAGAGGTACATAAAAAGCGTCAACACCTGGATCAACTACACCACTAAGGAGGGCCTTCCCAGTAACCATATCACCTGTATAGCCGTGGACGGCAACGATATATGGTTTGGAACATATCAGAGCGGCGTCGCGAGGTTCAACAAGGTCACGGGGAAATGGACGATCTATACCTTAGCCGATCAGATCGCAGACGATGACGTCAGATCGCTCGACGAAGACGAGAGTGGCAGGATATGGGTGGCCACTCCAAGCGGCCTGTCGCTATTCAATCCCTCGGATCGGTCCTGGAGGAACTTCAACAGAAAGGATGGTCTGGCCTCAGATTACATAACCGCTGTCGAGGCGGATAAAAACGAGATATGGGTCGGAACGGAAAGGGGGATCGGAGTGCTGGATCGCAAAAGCGGCCTATGGAGGTTCTATAACACCATCGGGGATATGAGGGATTTTTACGTGAACGTCATCCTCCGAACCGACGCGGGGATCTGGGTCGGAACCGGCGAAGGGTTGGCGTTATACGATCGATCCTCTGGGTGGAGAAGGATCGATCAGATGAACGGGAAGTTCATCTCCAGTCTCTTCCATAGGGACGGGGATCTATGGATCGGTGCCAAGGATGGTCTCTACAGGTTAGATCCTCAATCGGGCCAGCTCAGCCGGATCATAGAAGATGAGGTGAACGTCGTCCGATGTGAGGGGGATAGCGTGTTCGCCGGGACAATGGATGGGATATACGTCATAGAGGGCCGAAATGTGAACCATATCCTGTCTCAAACCATCGTAACTGCTCTTCATGTGGACGGATCGACGCTGTGGGTCGGAACTCCAAGGGGCATAGGCCGATACGATCTAAACGGGACCGGTCGTCTCTCACCGATCGAGGGGATCCCCTATGACGTAAGGGATATCCTGCCGAAAGGGGGATCGCTTTACCTTGCGACCGATGTAGGGCTGATCAGATACGATCCATCCTCCGGCCGGAGTGAAGCATATAGGTCCCTTGCGGATAGAAATCCGCTCTTGAGCATGGGGGTCTCCAACATCGAATTCGACGGGGATTACGTATGGATGAGCAACTGGCGGGGCACCGTCAACGGCTGTATACTGAGGTATCATCGTCCCACTCATACCTGGCGCAGATTCACAAGGTTCGATATCTTCAAAGATCCGAAAGTTAAAGCCATGAGCGAGATCAAACGTATCGTGCCCGATGGCAGGTATGTCTGGTTCTCGACGGATAAAGGGCTGTTGCGATATGATAAATATGCCGACTCGTGGATCAGGTACACCGTCAAAGACGGCCTCGTCTCCAACTATGTCGATCTCATTGTTCCCAGCGAGAGGGCGATCTGGCTCGGCTACTCCAACGTCACTTATGCCACCAGGATAGATAGATCCTCTTGGAGGTGTGAATCGTTCGATTTCAGCTCGGGCTTTCCGTGGGACAGGGTATCATCCATCGCCCCTGACGGCAGATATGTGTGGGTAGGAACTGGAGCGTCGCTGCGCAGATATGACTCCGAGACAGGCGAATGGCGCAGGTTCACGGTTAAGGACGGGCTGGGCTCTAATGGCGTCAACTGGATCGCCGTGGACGACAGATACGTCTGGGTAGCCTCCTCCAGATGGGGTGGATCGGCCAGACCGCTTTCAAGGTACGATAAACGCACCGGTCGGTGGGAGACCTTCTCCACGGCCGATGTGCTGGCGGCCAACGATATAGATAGGATCGTGATTACCCCTGAAAGGGTTTGGATCATATACGAGTTCTTCGAAGGGGCAGGGATAACCGAGTATGACAGGAAAAACGACGAGTGGATAACGATAACCCCTAAGGGGGAATGGGGAAGCGGTGTGACGGAGCTATGTGAGGACGGCGATTATCTATGGCTTGGAACGGTAAGCAATGGGGTGATGCGCTTCCACATCGCCTCAGGGACGTGGACCACCTTCGACAGAAAAAACGGATTGTTACACGATCACATAAACGAGAGGGCGCTTAAGGTGGATGAACGATATGTCTGGGTCGGAACGCCGCTAGGGCTGAGCAGGTTCGACAAGAAGCTGGAATCCTGGACTCAGTTCACCCATCGCAAAGCCCTTCTGGGCAAAGAGGTACGCTCGATCGCCATCGACAAACGATATGTCTGGGTGGGCACGACCAGCGGCCTCTCCAGATACGACAAGCAGCACGGAACCTGGGAGGGCTATAGACAGAAGGGCGGAAGACAGGTGATGAGGGTCGGCGGCTCACGGTGGAGCTGGTGGGAGCCGCCATCGGAGGAGGGACTCGTCAGCAACTGGGTCAGTTCCCTCGCCGTGGACGAGAGATATGTCTGGATAGGGACACGTGAAGGGGCGAACAGATACGATAAGATCGCCGACAAATGGGACAGATACAAGCGGGAAAACGGCCTGCCGGATGAGGATATAACCTCGATCGCCATATCCGGAAACGACGTCTGGGTCGGCACCAATAGGGGGATAGGCAAGTTTCCCAGGACCTCCGATAATCCAAACGCGTGGGTCAGCTACACGTCAGGGATAGAGATCAAACCCGGCATCGTCTCGAAGGAGTTCGCCGAGACGTTGGTCAGCGATGAGGTGTGGTGCATAGCCGTGGATGAAAAATACGTCTGGGTGGGAACCCGAATGGGTGTCAGCAGATACGATAAGAGAAAGGATTTGTGGAAGACGTTCACCAAGAAGGATGGGCTGCCGGACGATAAGATCACCTGTATCGCCACAGATGGCACCAAGGTATGGTTCGGAAGCGATAGCGGTGTCGCCGTCTACGATCTGAAAAGCATGGACTGGAGGAGCTATTCCAAGCAGGATGGGCTCGCAAGCGATAGGGTTACATGTATCGCCCTGGACGGCGATCTGGTCTGGTTCGGGACATATGACTCGGGCGTAAGCGTGCTCAACTTGAAGGATGGAACCTGGAGGACATATACCAGAAAGGATGGTCTCGTCCATAACAGCATCTACACCATAGCGATCGACGGCGATTACGTCTGGATAGGCACACAGAGGGGGCTTTCACGCTTCAGCAAGTCCACGGGGGTGTGGACGACTTTCACCGAAACACACTGGCCGGAGGATATCCGATGACGGATAAAAATATTAGCGAGATCTCCCCTCTTCTACCTTCAGAAGGTAGGATATCAGGTTCACTGCCAGGTCTTTAATCACCCACAAGGTATCATCGAAAAGTTTTCAACCATCCCCATAACGTTCTAAGTTTATTGGTGGGTATAACAGTGAAATAGGGTGACTTACACCAGTCAGGTGAAAAATCCTTGGCAGGATCATTGGTCAACCTCCTCTGGTTGCTCCCATCAGCGTCCATAACGTAGATCTCTCTGTTCCCATCCCTCTCCGACACAAAGACTATTTTGTTTCCATCAGGTGACCAGGATGGATCATAGTCAGCAGCTGGATTGTTTGTCAGATTACGTTGATTTCTCCCATCTGCATCCATGACGTAGATTTCGGAGTCTCCATCTCTGGTAGAGGTAAAAGCAATCTTCTTGCCATCTGGAGACCATGCGGGGTCTACGTTCCATCCCCACCTTCTTTCTGTCAGTTTACGTCGATTTCCCCCAACTGCATCCATGATATAGATTTGGAGGTTTGATTCGAAAGCGATCTTTCGACCGTCTGGAGACCAGGATGGGTTTCTATCAGCCGCGGAACTTTTCGTCAGCTTACGTAGACTCCTTCCATCCACATCTACAACGTAGATGTCATAGTTTCCATCTTTATCTGATTCAAAAGCGATTTTCCTCCCATCAGGCGACCAAGATGGATGAGCGTGATCCGCTATAGCATTTGTCAGTCTCCTTAGGTTTTCCCCATCAGCATCCATAACGTAGATCTCGGGGCAACAAACCCCAACCCCAATATCCCTGTCGGATACAAACGCTATCATTTTGCCATCTGGAGACCATGCCGGATCATAGTTCCAAAATCTCTTCTCAGTGTCTGTTAATTTCTGTAAGTTTTCCCCATTTACATCCATAACGTAGATCTCCTTCCCTCCGTCCCTATCTGATACAAAGGCTATCTGTACCTTTGGGAATTCCTGCGCTGTAACTTCTGCTAACAAAACAACGCCAAGCAAGACTGAGATGCCCACCAACATAGCACAGACAATCCCTTTGGATAGCATATTAACCCCTCCTTACTCAGGCGATAGTCCTAACATCCATGATTTATAGAGGGCTGAGTCCTCAAACTTCGTAGCCAAATACTCAGGCTTCTCCTTCAAGTTCTTTGGGTAGAGGATTTGCCATATCTTAGTTCCGGAAGGTGGCAATCCAATTCGACTCTCCCTCTCTGAAGGGGAAGGGTAAACGAGTTTGAAGTATTTATTAGGCCTTTCCATCACGTAAAGTTGCACTAAAAGCATCTTCCACGCTTTCTCCGGAAAGTAGATGCCCACCAGTCTCCTCCTAGCAGGGCGGCCTTTGGCGAAATATAACATCAGCACACCAGGGAAGGCTCCCTTAGAAACTTGCTGGATCAACTTCCCTCTGAAGAAAACTAACTGCGGTGGTAGCTTATTCCCATTTGAGACTACATAAACCCCTTTGATGTTTTCCCTCCTGCGTTCACCAGGCTTTTTCAGGGTGATCTTCACCCACTCAAAGGGCGATTGACAAAGCCCGCGGAGATACACCAAAGGGGGAACGGCACGTAATGTGATATCGGTCTCATCAGCTTTTGGTAAGCTTAACTCCACAACACGCACAAAGGTTGACAATCGGTCATACCTCTCATCCGAGCCTAAAGCTGAGTGGCGAGAAAGATCATCGAAATCTCTTTGATCTATCATAAGATAGCTCGCCCTATGGGTTTTCAGAAACTGGAGGGCTTCCATTTCCGTCTGCCCACAGAACACGTGTCTGGATATCAGATAGATCCAGTATGGGATATAATGATCTTCGTCCACAATAGTCGCTTTATTGGCAAGGGTATTGATGTGACTACCTAGATTAAAATCCGCAGCGATAACCGCATCATCCGGAAGATGGTTTTTCATCCAATCCAACGCCCGCTTCAGGGAGTTGGATGCTATCGGGTGAAGTCGTTTTGCTGCCCTGCTCGCCCTCTGTGCTTCTGCTCCTACCACAGGGATGAAACTTGTAAGAGCGATCATGAAGCCGGTGAAACACAGCCATGCTGTCATATTCAACGGTTTTCTCCGGACAAAGAGCGCGCGCCGAAGCACATATGCGAGGAGAGCCAGGCTCAGAAGCGAAGCACATATTAGGAAGTAGACCTTTGTCCCTTGAAAAACAACATAAGATTCCCATAATATCAACATCAAAACCATGTATCCCAGGTGTTTCTCATCAAATGCTGGATGACAGAATCTTCGATAGATGTATCCAAGGGCGTATGTGCCGCATATAATGGCGGACGGAGCAAAGAAGAAATTGTATCTGGCAGCTCCCCTGGTGAAGAACAAGCTCAAGGTGAACCAAGCTATGAGTATCACAATCCCCTCCTGTATCATTTCCTTTGATGAGCTTTTCCCATTCATATGGGCTATAACGTATAAACCTATGACAAAACCCGCATATACCACGATCGCACTCAGGTATAAGATATCTCCTACGCCTTTAAAGGTATTTCGATACACTGTCGTGATCAGAAGGATCTCGTATGCTATGAGAACCACCCAGGGATTCACCCGGATAGATCGGGAGAAATTATGTTGGAGCAGGAGAATCCCTGCGGAAAAACAGATGAAGAACATTCTGTAGAGATCATACCAGAGCCCAAGCGAGAAATCTTGTAGTTCCCCTAAACCTTTCATCAATCGGCTCTGTCCAAGTGGGGAAAGGAAATTGTTTAATAAACTGATCACCTCCAAGAAGTGATATTCCGAAGAAAGCACATAAACACCCAGCAGAATCATGAT
>JAGGXZ010000084.1 GCA_021162805.1 Candidatus Poribacteria bacterium | reverse complement strand
GCAGAGAGCTGATTTGCGTAGTGCGTAATGCGTGCGGCGTAAAGCGCCTTACGCTCTACGCCCTACTCTCTACGCCTTGCGCACTACGCTTGATGGATAACCGCTACACTCAAGGGAAATAAGAGCGGATCTGGTTTATGGTGACCGGCACTCCTTCCATAGGATTGCCGCCGCCATCTATGACCTTTAGCATGGCCTCGCCCATCCGATATCGGGCGATCCTCTCCTCTGCTCCCTCAAGTATCTCCCTTTCATTCATGGGCAACCTCCTTAGATTCCCTTCTCAACCCTATAAGCGTTCCGGCGATGGCCGCCGTTATGGGTATCGCCAGAACCAATCCTATCGTTCCGGCCAATCCTTGAACCGCTTCCACCGCCGTCGACTCCCTATTTATCACCCTCAAAAACGGATATACCCTTCCCGCCTGGGGGAAGACGATGCTCGGCAGGATGAAGAGGGTCAGATCCGATCCGAGGTAGGCGAAGATCAACGTGTTGGTGACCGTCCCCATGATATCCCTTCCGACGTTCAATCCCGACCTTATAGCCTGAAAGACCCCTATCCTTGGGTTGGCCTTCTTGACCTCATCCACCGCCGAAGCTATAGCCATGCACACGTCCATCATCGCCCCCAGAGCCCCTATCATCATCCCGGCCAGGAGTATCCCTCTGAAATTCCACATCTCGCCCTTCATGGCCTGGTCCCTCCAGAGTATCGTCCCCAGCTTCATAAAACCGAATTCCACATCCACACCTGTGAAATGCAGCGCCTTTGAGGAGATATAGGCCAGAAGGAGGCAACTGAGCAATCCTCCCAACGTGCCTAACGTTCCGGCGACGGATTTCCTGTTGAGACCGCCGACGATGAAGAAGGTGAGAAGTGTCACGGTGACTGAGATGGCGAGCGAGATCGGCACAGGTGGCCATCCCCTTATCAGGGCCGGCAGGAGCAGAAAGAGCATCGCAGCGCCGCTTATCGCCAGCGAGAAGATAGCTCGAACCCCTTTCATTCCCAGAAGGACAAGCAGAAATCCAAAGCTCCCCAACATGTTCAGTATAAATCCGCTCCGGAAGTAATCGCCAAGATAGATCTTCTTATATCTTATCCCCCCGCTTTCATCGAGGCTGAGTATCGGGATCTGAAGGAAGAGTTTGTCGCCAACGTGTATGATCCTATCGGCAAAGGCCCTGCCGATAAACTTGTTATCCACGCTCACTGTCGCTCCTCTGAGCGGTCCGGTAAGCACCTGCATTTTGAGGACCTGGTCGACGTCCCGTGTGGAGTCGATGTTCACCACTTTCCCGACACAGACCAGAACCCTGAGCTCTCCCCTGTGGATGATAGCCCAATATCTGCTGATCCATACGTTTCCTATGGCCCAGAGGATGAGGTATATTACGATGGCGATCACCCTTGAGCGCAAGCCGCCACCTCCTCGATCAAGACCCTCAGCACCTCGGCTACGCTCCACGCCTGGGATATACATCCCCTGGGATGATGGGGCGGATCGCCGTCGAATATCTCAGATATCGTCCCCACCCCGGCTTGCAGGATGTGATCCGGCAGCGCCTCGAGAAACCGGATTATCCTCTCGATTAACCCCTTTTCATGCCTGTGACATCTGGCGTATGCTGAGATAAACGGGCCCAGCAGCCAGGGCCATACGGTCCCCTGATGATACGCTCCATCACGGCTGATCTGATCCCCCTGATATCTCTCCCTATAGCTCGAATTCTGAGGGGAGAGGGTCCTCAAACCGTAAGGCGTCAGAAGCTCCCTCTCAACGACCTCCAGCGCAGCGCAGGCCGCCTCAAGCGGAACGGGAGTGAAGGGCAAGCTCATGGCGATCACCTGGTTCGGCCTGATCGAATCGTCGACCTTGTCCTCGTTTATGCAGTCGAAGAGACATCTTCTCTCGCCGTTCCAGAACCTACGCATGAAGTTCCCCTTCACCCTTTCAGCCATCTCCCGATATCTTCGCCGATCGGTTTCCTCCTTAAGCTGTTCGGCGAAATAGGACGTGGCCATGAGGGCGTTATACCAAAGCCCGTTTATCTCGACCGCTTTGCCGTATCTGGGCGTCACCACCCAATCGCCCACCTTGGCATCCATCCAGGTCAGTTGCACGCCGGGTTCACCTTGAACGAGGAGACCATCACCCGGATCGACGTGGATGTTGTATCTCGTGCCTTTGACATGCCATTCGATCGATTCACGAAGTATGGGATATATCTCTCTGATCAACTCAAGATCGCCCGTCCGGCTCATATAAAGATAAACGGCATTGAAAAGCCAGAACGTCGCATCGGCTGAGTTGTAGACGGGATCGTTTCCGTCCTCAGGGATGAAGTTCGGTATGAGTCCCTTGCTCATATGTCCGACCCATCCTCTGATCAGCTCCGCCGCCTCTTGAAACCTTCCAAGGGCGAGAAGCAAACCCGGAAGGGATATCATGGAATCCCTTCCCCACTCCGAAAACCAGTGATATCCGGCGATCAACCCTTTACATCCCGCGGATCTCTCGATCAGAAAGGTATCGGAGGCCAGTAAAAGCGACCGGATGAAAGAGGAAGGGAAGATCTCCTCCAGCCTTTCGATCTTTTCGGCCAGAAGCGGATTTTCGATTATCCCGCGTCGTCTATCGATCTCCTCATCCCTCGCCTTTGCAGGGTCGAAACCCTCCGGATAATCTGTCGATGCGACTATCGAGATCTCATCGCCCTGCCTGAGTTTGGCGAGGAAGTATCCGGGGCTGAAGAGGTCCTCCCTGAAATCCAACCCTCTGAGCATCTCCCGGACGTATTCGAAGTTTCTGTACCAGTATCCGGCCTTTCTGAACCACGCTCCCCTGGCCACGAGATAGATTCTGGAGCCCTCGTCGTAGGGGACCATCATTATGCCGTCCGGGACGGAATGGACATAGGCGTTGAAGGAGAGGTTTTCCCTATGGAGGTGATGGAAGTTTCTCCCGGCGATCATCGGCCTTATCTCGATCTCCACCTCCGAGGGGGCTGATATCAGCCTGTAGGTTATCACCGTCCGATTGGCTCCACGGACGGCGAAGATCTCCTTTTCAAGTAAGACCCCACCGGCGGAGTATCGATATGTCGGGAACGGGTCGATCCGGAAGGACTCCAACAGGCGGTGTCCCGACGGATAGATGACGCCGGGATACTGATTGCATCCGAGCTCATAGAGATCACCCTGCACAGTCAGTTTCTCCTCAAACTTGGAAAGCAGAACCCGCCTCTCGGAGGAATGGGGGAGGGTAGCTACGAGCAGGCCGTGATACCTCCTGGTGTTAGCCCCTGAGACGGTAGAGGAGGCATATCCGCCCAGACCGTTAGCCTCAAGCCATTCAAGCCTGGAGGAGATCTCGAAATCTCGAACCGTCTTCCCGCTGAGGTTTATCCCTTGGAACACCTTTCCATCGGGCGTCATCTGTCGTCATTTATGGTCATTTGTAGTCATTTTAAATGACGGTGCGGTGTGCTATCCTTCGATCATCTGACGCCTCTTGGCGAGGATCTCGAAGATGAGCCCTCTGATCTTAGCGGCGTCGGCGCAGGTGCGCTGATCGAATCCACTGGCCTTTATGGATCGGATCTCCGGCGAGAAGAGGGAGGTCGGTGAATCCCGATATATGATGTCGACGTTTCCTTTGAAGAGTTTGACCCTGACCGTTCCTTTTACCATCTCCTGAGTTTTCGCTATGAAGGCGTCGAGCGCCTCCCTGAGTGGATGGAACCATTCGCCGTGGTAGACCATGTATGCCCACCTCTGTTCGACGCCCTTCTTGAACAACAGCTCATCCTTGGTCAGGCACATCTGCTCCAGGTCCCTATGGGTTTTGAGTATGACGGTTGCCGCCGGCGCCTCATAAAGCTCTCTGGACTTGAGGTTCATTATCCCCTCTTCGAATATGTCTATCTTGCCCACGCCGTGAGCGCCGGCTATTTCGTTTAGCGCCGGAACCAGTTCCTTAAGCGGCATTTGCTTTCCGTCCATGGCCACCGGTATGCCCTTTTCGTAGACGAGCTCCACCACCCTTGGCTCATCCGGCGCCTTTTCGGGGGGCACGTACCACATCCACACCTCATCCGGTATCTCCATGTTGAGATCTATAGCGCCGCTCGCTATGGATCTACACCACATGGTTTTATCGTCTCCGCCGGCTATCGTTTCGGTGACGGGGATACCCCAAGCTCTACACAGCGCCTCCTCCTCGGATCTGGTCAGGTCGAAATCACGGACGGGGACGATGATCTTCCTCCCGGGGGCGAACATGGTGAAGACGTTATGCATCCTGTACTGGTCGTTACCCTTGCCTGTGGAGCCCTCAACGAGGGCATCAGCGCCCAATTCCACGGCTTTCTCGGCCACCTTCCGGGCGATAAGCTGTCTCGTCATGGAGGTGGAGACCGGATATCCCATGTAGTCGGAGTTGGCCATGATCGCCTTCGCCATCCACTCCTCAGTGAACTCGTCCTTGGCGTTTATCAGGATGGGCTCCACCTTAAGCACCTTGGCCTTATCGAGGCCAGTTTTGATCTCCTCCTCTCCTTGACCGACATCGACCATTATGGGTATGATCTTTTTCGCCTTATACTTCCTGCGTAGAAGCTCCACACATAATGATGAGTCTAACCCCCCCGAATATGCCAGAGCGGCGACGTTAACCTCCGGCACCTCGGTCTCCTCAACCTTCTTCAATGCAGTTTGAAGTAGATCTGACATAGCCTCACACCTCCTTTTATCACGGTTTTTCTCCTCGCTCATATTTCCCTTGAGTGTAGTGGTTATCCATGATGAGGAACGAGAAGAAGGGAAATCCGTTGCACGTTCAACGTTTAACGTTGTAACGTTTTCCGTCCTGGTTCCTCGTTCCTTTTCGCCCTGAGAAATAAGCTTTTCTAACCTCTCAGATCTCTGCTACACTTAACGATAATATGAGCGTAGTTATTTATTGTCATTTGTTGCCATTTAAATGACGGCGAAGCCAAATGACTTAATGACTACAAATGACGGTTGAGCTGTGGACAGCGGACAATTAGCCATAGATACTACACCCAAGGGAATAAGAGCGATTCGAGATGTCAGGATCACCAGGTGGGCGCCAGAAATGAAGCAGATACTCGAAAGTCGTTCCCATCGTGATGTAATTGGAGGGCCATCCGAAGATTCCCACTCTGTTTACGATATTGGTCCGATCCCAGATTATTATATTTCTCAACTCATAACCGGCTTTACGAAGCGCCTCCACAACGATGATATGTAACGTAATGCGCTTATCTCTCCACCACATATCCGGTATGTTTATGACACAATGTCCCTTGGGCTTTAACAAAGGCAGCATATTACCGAAGATCTCCTCAAGCGCTTTACCGAATTCCGCCGGAGATAGAGTCCCTAGATCCCGAGGATCTTGACTGTATTGTTCAACCTTCATGAACTGTTCGTTTTTCCTTTCATCACCCCTTCTGCTCTTGTTCCTTCTCTGACGGTTTAGAAGATTAGCATAGGGGGGAGACGTAAATATCAAAGAGATCATCTCCTCCTTAAAGTAGAGTGGTATGTTGCGTGCGTCATCTTGAATCGCCAGTTGCTTACTGCTGCCAGTTAATGTGAGTTGGCGCAGGCGCTCATTACAGAGATCTATATACTCCTTCTTCAAGTCAAATCCAACTGCGTTACGGTCCAGGTCTCTGGCAGCTACTAAGGTTGTTCCGCTCCCAACAAACGGATCGACAACCAGCTCTCCCCTATGTGTGAACAGCGAGATGACCTTAGCGGCTAAACTTATCGGAAAGGTCGCGGGATGCAAACGTTTATCCCTGATATCTCTTTTTTCATAGTTAAACTGCCATACGCCAATCTGAGCTTTTATCCACTCTTTAGGGGTGAGGCAGTTAATATGAGAAGGGTCACAATCACAGGTTTTCTCATAGCCGATATCAAGAAGTTTCCTTTTACCATCAGACACGATAACCTGTGACGAACTTCCACCCATGACCTCCCCCTCCACCAACGATTTTTACAAGTAGGGGCTAGGCATTCTTCGTTTGAATGCCTAGCCCCTACAACTTCAGAACAGGGCGTTTTTGACGATAAAGGAGGCGAAGACGACAGAGACCATGGACATCAGCTTGATGAGAATGTTGAGGGACGGCCCCGATGTGTCCTTGAACGGGTCTCCGACCGTATCGCCTGTGACGGCAGCTTTATGGGCCTCGGAACCCTTGCCGCCTAAGTTTCCCTTCTCGATGAACTTTTTGGCATTATCCCAAGCGCCGCCGGCGTTGGCCATCATCACGGCCAACACAAATCCGCTGACCAGAGCACCAGATAGCAATCCGACCAGCCCTTCGCTACCCAGAAGTATACCGATGAGGATCGGCGCGATGATAGCGAGCAGTGCCGGAAGTATCATCTCCTTCTGAGCTGCAGCGGTGCTTATCCTCACGCAACTGGCGTAATCCGGTTTGTTTTTGCCCTCAAGTATACCCAGTTCGCGGATCTGCCGTCTGACCTCACGGATGATCGCCCCGGCGGCCTTTCCCACGGCCTGCATCGTCATCGAGCAGAACAAGAACGGCAGCATTCCTCCTATAAAGAGCCCGATTATCACCTTGGGGTTTTCAAGTGTGATGTTGAAGTAGCTCTTGAGAAAGGTGGTTTTCTCAGGGAGAGCGTTGAAAAACTCGACCTTTGCCAGTTGGCTGAGCTTGTCGAAGTTCGCCGGAAGTTTGCCGATCTCCTGGAGGAAAACCCTGAAACGATCGGAGTTTACCAGGAATTTGACGACCTCCTCCTTGTAGGCGGAGATCAACGCCAAGGCGGTCAGGGCAGCCGAGCCGATGGCGAATCCCTTTCCGGTGGCGGCTGTTGTGTTCCCAAGGGCATCCAGGGCATCCGTTCTCTCCCGGACCTCAGGAGGAAGTCCTGCCATTTCGGCGTTTCCGCCGGCGTTATCGGCGACAGGTCCATAGGCGTCGGAGGCGAGGGTGATCCCCAACGTGCTGAGCATACCCAAGGCGGCGATGCCTATCCCGTAAAGGCCCATCACTGGTTCCTGAAATCCGTGCGCCAGCCAGAAGCTGAAGAAGATCCCCAGACCGACCGTCACAACGGGTATGGCGGTGCTGAGCATGCCCATCGCCATGCCCTGGATGATGACCGTGGCATGGCCCGTCTCGGCGGCTTCAGCTATGGACCTAGTCGGCCGGTATTCGTCTGAGGTGAAGAACTCGGTGAAGTATCCGATGATCAACCCAACGGCCAGGCCCGTCAGAACGGCGCCGTAGACTCCGTCGTAATTCGATCCTAAAGTAGCCCTGACCACGAAGAAGGTGGCGATGGCTATGACCGCCGCGCTGAACCAGATCCCTCTGCGCAGCGCCCACAGCAGCGTCGATTGTGTGGCTCTCTCGCCGGATCGAACCAGGAAGGTGCCGAGTATTGAGGCGACAACCCCCACGGCGGCTATGACGAGCGGAACGGTAACGCTTTGTAGCGCAAGCCCATGTTTGGCGAACGCTCCCGCGCCGAGGGCCATCGTGGCGACTATCGATCCGACATAGGACTCATACAGGTCTGCTCCCATTCCGGCGACATCCCCTACGTTATCCCCGACGTTATCGGCGATCGTGGCGGGGTTGCGCGGATCGTCTTCGGGGATACCGGCCTCGACTTTGCCGACAAGATCAGCTCCGACATCGGCGCCTTTGGTGTAGATGCCGCCGCCCACACGTGCGAACAACGCCTGGGAGCTCGCTCCCATCTCGAAGGTTAACATCGTGCTCGTGACCGTCCAGATCCTCTCGGCCTCAGGCAGATTGCTGTAAAGCCAGTTGTTCAGCAGGTAAAACCAGATGCTTAGATCCAACAGACCGAATCCGACGACCATCAGCCCCATCGTGGCACCGCTTGAAAAGGCCACCCTCAGTCCGCTGTTAAGGCTCTGTTGGGCCGCAAATGCCGTCCTGGCGCTGGAATTGGTGGCGATCTTCATCCCCAGGTAACCGCATAGACCTGAAAAGAACCCTCCTGTCAGGAAGGCGAATGGAACGGGTGCCGCGAGGTAATCACCCCACCACGCCATAAGCGCCAGGACAACGAACATCACGGCGAAATAGATCGAGACGACCGTATACTGCCGTTTCAGATAAGCGTTCGCTCCCTCACGAACGGCCGCTGCTATCCTTCGCATCTCCTCAGTGCCCTCGCTATAACGGAATATCCTGAAGACCAGATACACCACGAACAGGAGGGCGAGGAGCGAACCCAGCGGCGCCAGCCACGTCAGATCAGACGCTCCCTTCTGAGCCGCCAGGTATATAACACCCGCAAGCGAGACCAGCCCGATGATGAACATCACCCAGAGGGCTGTGCGAAGTCCCTTACCCACTTTATACCTCCTTCCTCACGTCATGTTTTTACATATCATATCTTTCAAAAGCTCTCCCACATGATAGAAGGAACCGGTAACGCAGATCAGATCGTCCGGCCCTGCCATGGAGAGAGCTTCTGAAAAGGCTTCCCTTACCGCCCCGGCGGTAAGAACGTGATCTAAAATCCCCTCCAGCCTCAACTTCAGCTCAGCCGGGGGGATCATCCTGGTGTTATCAGAGGCCCTCGTAGCTATCGTCGTATCGGCGAATCCCGCAAATTCGTATCCCATACCCTCCACGTCCTTGTCCGACGAGGCGCCGAATACCAAGATGAGCTTCTCGTATCTAAATCTCTCCTGAATCGTCCGTCGCAGTGCTCTGATCGAATCGGGATTATGGGCCACATCGAGTATCACGATCGGTCTCTCCCTGACCACCTGTATCCTACATGGCCACTTCACCCTGGCCAATCCCGATCGGATGGCCTTCGGTGAGATCCCAAAACCCTCGCCGCGCATGACCTCCACAGCGGTTATCGCCGTCAGAGCGTTGATGATCTGATGCTCCCCGAGGAGAGGTAAAAAAAGATCTTCATACCTCAGGCCCATCACCTCGGCGGAGAACCTCTCGCCGGCCGGGGAGGAGACCTCTCTTTCCGATCGGGCGATCTCATCCACGCGGAGGAGCGGCGAGTTGAAGCGACGGCATCTTTCGGAGATGATCCCTATGACCCCCTCTTTCTGCGGCGCGCACACCACAGGGGCATCGCTCTTTATAATTCCAGCTTTCTCCCGCGCTATAGCCTTAAGAGTATCTCCCAGTATTCGGGTGTGATCCAGCCCGATTGGGGTTATGACGACGAGGTCGGAGTTGATCACGTTGGTGGCATCAAGCCTCCCTCCCAATCCCGTCTCCAGCACCCAGATATCCGTCCCTTCTGAGGCAAACCAGAGGAATCCGAGTGCGGTGTAAAGCTCGAAGAAGGTGAGATCCCCCATCTCATCGCTATGTCTCATCTCCTCGGCCACAGGCTGAATCCTCTCCACCAGTTGGGAAAGTTCATCCTGGGAGATCATCTTGCCGTTTATCCTGAACCTCTCGCGCGGGGTGACGAGGTGGGGCGAGGTATAGAGCCCGACCTTATAACCTGCCTCGGCAAGTATCGTCGAGATCATACAGGCTGTTGATCCCTTACCTTTAGTTCCGGCGATGTGGATAACCTTTTTGCGAGCGAGGTGTGGATTGCCGATGGAATCGAGGAGTCTGCGCATCCGTTCGAGATTGAACCTGCGTTCATCGTATCGATGTTCCACCCGCCGCTCATAGTTGATGAAGGAGTTGAGGAACTCCAGGGCGGATCGGTACTCCATCCATTTCCCTCAGGCCCATATATCCAGATCCTGGTATATCGGAAACCTATCGCACAGCTCTTTAACCTGCTGCCTGACTTTCTCCCTAACGCTTATATCGGTGGGGTTATCCAACACCTGGGCGTAGAAATCGGCTATCAGCTCCATCTCCGGCTCCTTCATTCCTCTGGTCGTCAACGCCGGCGTTCCGGGCCTGATGCCGCTGGTTTCGGTAGGAGGCTTCGGATCATAGGGGATCAGGTTCTTGTTGACTATGATCCCCGCCTCCTCCAGCATATCAGCCGCCTCACGGCCCGATATGCCCTTATTCGTCAGATCGATCAGCATCAGGTGGTTATCGGTGCCCCTTGAAACCAGCCTAAAACCCCTCTCCATGAGGGCATGTGCCAGCGTTTTCGCGTTTTTGACGATCTGTTTCTGGTATTCCTTGAACCCCGGCTCCATCGCCTCCTTAAAACAGACGGCTTTTGCCGCTATGACATGCATCAGCGGGCCGGCCTGAACGCCGGGAAAGACGGCCCTATCGATCTTCTTTGCCAGCTCTTTACGGCAGAGTATGAAGGCGCCGCGCGGGCCCCTGAGGGTTTTGTGAGTCGTGGAGGTGACGATATCACAGTATGGAACCGGGTCAGGATGAACACCTCCGATGATCAGACCGGCGATGTGGGCGATATCGGCCATGAGATACGCCCCAACTCTATCCGCTATCTCGCGCCACTTGTCGAACTCCAATATCCTCGGATAAGCGCTTGCGCCCACAAGTATCAACCTCGGCCTATGCCTCTTAGCCAGATCCTCCACGTAGTTGAGATCGATCATCTCCGTCTCACGGTCAACCCCGTAGAAGACGAAATTGTAGTATCTGCCTGAGAAATTCTGAGCCTTACCGTGGGTGAGATGGCCGCCGTGGTTGATATGCATGGATAAGATGGTATCACCCTCATCCAAGAGGGCATAATACACGGCCATGTTGGCCTGCGAACCGGTGTGAGGCTGGACGTTGGCGTGTTCCGCCCCGAAAAGCCTCTTCGCCCGTTCGATGGCGAGCGACTCGGCCATATCAACGAACCTGCATCCGTTGTAATATCGATTTCCCGGATATCCCTCCGCGTATTTGTTGGTCATTATGCAACCCTGAACCTGCAGAACCGCCTTACTGGCGTAGTTTTCGGAGGGGATCATCACGAGCGTGTGTATCTGCCTATCCAGCTCGCCATCCAATATCTGGGCCATCTCAGGATCGACCTGACTTAAAAGCCTGTTCATCAATCTACCTTGCTCCTTTCTCGCGGACTTTAACTAGATACACAAGCGTCTCATTGACCGGGGTAGGTATGTTCTTTTCCCTCCCAAGCCTTACGATCGCACCGTTTATAAAATCTATCTCGGTCTTTCTGCCGACCATCACATCCTGCAACATAGAGGAGATATTATCGGCTGTGAGTCTACATACATCCACCACCCTGCCCATGGGGTCCGAATAAGGTAGAACGACGTTCAGCTCAGCGGCGACCTTCACTCCCTCCTCAACCGCCATTCTCATGATTTTTATCGTCTCATCATGTTGGATCAATTCGCCATTCTTTAAACCCGTTACTGCGGTGAGGGGGTTTATGGCGGCGTTAACTATCAGCTTGCCCCAGATCTCGGAGCGGATATCCTCTGAGATCCTCGTTTGAATCCCAGCGTCGTTAAGCATTTTAACGCATCCTTTCGCGCCTTCGCTTATATCACCCGATAGGGTTCCGATGACCGTTTCACCTGCTCCGGCGTGCAGGATATCCCCCGGTGCCAGACAGGTTGCTCCATGGGAGGTGACCCCGGCTATAACCCTTTCTGCTCCGAATTCCTCCGCTATTATATCGGCATTGCCCAACCCGTTTTGAAGTGTGACCACATATCCGCTTCCCTTGAGAGCGGAACCGATAGATCTGACGGCTGAAGCGGTGTCATAGGATTTCACCCATATAAAGGTGTAATCTACCTTCGGGATCCTATCCGCCCTCAACAACACCTTTATCCTTTTGAACCTCTCACCGCTTACCCCGTGGACCCTGAATCCGTTCTCGTTCAGCCTCGCAGCCCTATCCGGTTTGTAATCCAGCATAAACACATCGTTACCTGCATCGGCAAGCAGGACGGCAAAAAGCGAACCCATCGCCCCCGGTCCGACAATGAGTATCCTCATGAGCCCATCAACCCTACCTTCTTAGAAGCTGTTAAATGGTATCATAGAGCCTTCTATAATTCAAGTCGTAGCTAACTAAAGTCCGATTCCAAGCTCCTCAGCGATCGAGCGGATATAGCTGGCAGCCTTGGCATATTCCTCTTCGTTGGGTAGATGTTCAAGCATGAGGGGGATATCCGGATCGAGCTCGTTAAGTTTCCGCAGAAAGACCCTGTAATCCAATCCTCCCAGGCCGGGTCGGGTCTCGTCAAGATGCGTGGTGAGCTTTTGAGAAAGCACGATATCTTTGGCGTGACAGCTCTTGATATGAGGGCCGAGTTTCTCTATGAAGTCCTTTATCAGCTCACCGTTGCCGTAATACCGCTGTGGGCTGCAGATCAGGTTGACCGGATCGAAATGTACGGCGAATCGCTTACGATCTATCGCTTCGATCAGCCTGAGATAGCTCTCGGCTGAGTCCGGGTACATCCACGGCATCGTCTCCAGGGTATAGAAGCTCCTTTTAGGCTTAACATCGTCTATGATCCCACGCACTGTCTCGACGATCATATCGAAGGTCTCATCGGTGAGGTTATCCGGATGATGGCCATCCCATTTCTCCCCGCGGGAGCCTGCTATGTTGACACAGCATCGGGCGCCGATCTCATCGGCCAACGCCAGCATCCTCTTGCATTTCTCCAGTGCCTTATGCCGTTCCTCCTCGTTAGGGCTCATCGGATTGCTCCATGCCCCGACCTCAGCTATCACTATATCGGCTTCCCGGGCTGCCTCGGAGTAATCCCGAATCGTCGAGCCATCGGCATCCGGCCCTACGGGACAATACGCCGCCCTATATCCGGCCCGTCGGAGGGCGGCTATCCATTCCCCTGGATCGGAATAGCTTGAAAACACAGGTCCTCCCAATCTCATCGCTCGTCTCCTTTCACTCCTCATCCGTCACATCGCCCTGTAAGGTGATGGGCTTTGGTTTGACGGTCGGACGGCGTTTTATGGGTCTGGCGGTGGGTTTTAAGACCCGATCCGGCCGTCTGCTGTAACCCTTGATCAAAAACTCCCTCAATATCCTTCCCTCCGTCTGGGCCGGGGCGTCAAATCCCATTAAGTGGGCCACTGTGGGGGCGACATCCGTGGTGCAGATTCCGGCCTGTTCGAGCTTTGGAGGTTTGACGCCTGGCCGAATTCCCGGCCCGTACATGATAAGCGTTCCCATCACCGACGTCGCATCCGTCTCGTATGTGGGGATCATCGGCCCATGGTTTCCCCCTCCGCAGGGGAAGACGACCCGGTCCTCGCCCATCCGTAGAACCTCCGGCCCCGACCATCTGTATCCGCCGGAATAACAGAAAACCAGATCGCCGATATAATCCCCCCAGAGCCCGACCATAGGGGCATCCTCTCTCGTCAGGACAAAGGCGAAGACGTGCTCGCCCGTTTCGGGATCCTTCAGATCCCTCATAGCCGTCAAAACCTGGGATCTGAGGGATTCATACTCCTCAGGCGGAACCACCCCTCCTTCATCCCTGCCCTTCAGGTTGATCCAAAGGTGATTCTGGACGAAGAAGAGCTTGCTATGAGCCCAATCCACACCTTTGCCGTCAGAGGTCAAGCTCACCCATCCACGATCCTTAAAGAGGTTTATGAGCGATACGGCCTTTTTATTGGCAGGCATACCGTGATCGGAGACCACCACGAAGAGCGTCTCGCCGTCATCGAACCGCTTGAGGAACTCGCCTACGAACCGATCGGTCGCACGATAGTAGTTTCGCACGATCTGCCAGTATTCATCGGCCTTGCTAGGGTCATAATTAGTCCCCGTAGGATCGATCAGAGGGATGAACCGATGGCCTATCTCGTCCAATATATGCCAGTGTAACACCAGCAGTGAAGCATCAGCCGATTTCATCGCCATATATGCGGCCTCGGCCCACCACTTCGCTTCCTCGGCCATCACCTCGTCGGCCGTCTCCCAGTCCAGCTGGCCGTGACAGTGAAGACCCACCGTCATGCCCGAGTGTATATACGGTCCCAGCTCAGAGACAAGCCTTTTTCCCAAAACGGGATTGGAGCAAAACCGACCGTCCGTAGGATAGGCGTCACTCCGATAAAGCCTCATCCGCACCCCATCGGGCGAAAGCTCCACCAGTTTGAACCTGAAAGCACCCTCCGCCTCTCCCTGATCCGCCGTCTTGAACCCTGCCCGTATCCAGTCGCTCCACTCGCCGACGGAAAGCGTGGCTATAATTTCAGAGAAATCCCTGGAAGGCGATATCGAAACCCTGTCATATTTCCCATCCTTGCCCCACACAAGAGCGTAGTATGTCGGCCCGGAACCTTCAGTTGAAGGCACAACGGGAAGCTCAGCATCAAACGGGGTGAGTCCGGATAAAGGCAAATTCCTCCACCCCTTTGCCGGAAGAAGCTCGATCGGATCGGTCGTATTCAGTTCAGGGCAGTTGTGGTATACGGTCGGAGGGGCCAGGTCGAAATAGGATCGGGACGGCTGAAAAAGCCATTCGATGAAGACGGCGGCCTTGGTTGTAGGCGGATATCCGGCGTAGTTCATAACCACGCTCCGTATGCCCGACCGCGCGGCCGCCTCCCAGAGATACTCGGCGCGACATAAACCCGCGTTGAAGGCCTCCTGACGATGATACTCCCACACCGGTTCACCCGGGATGTGTGAGCCCCACTGGACCACACCGTGGGTTCCCGGCGTAGCTCCTGTCGCTATGGTATCCCAGTTCGAGGGGGTTTGAGCCGGAATCACAGGCCGAACGCGGGTGAAGCACCCTCTCTCGACCATCCGTGATAGGTTCGGCATGACCCCTTCATCGAGAAATCTCTCCGTGATGTTGGGAACCATAGCATCCAGCCCCAGGATCAATCCCCTTTTCGCCTCAGCCATCTCTCACCTCCTGTTTTTTCCCCTCTTCCATCCCCTGATAGCTGCCTCCCACCTCTCAAACGTCCCCGTATCGAACCAAATCCCGTCATGTATAAACCCGTAGAGCACTCCATCCTCCGCGAGTCTGGGGAAGAGCTCCTTTTCGAGCATGAAGGCGTCGGAGGACGGGAGGTGTCGGAATACGGAGGGGCTGAAGATGTAGTATCCCGAATTTATCAGGTCGGTTGGAGGGTGAGGGGTTTTCTCCAAAAAAGCGGTGATCCTGTCGCCGTCCATCGTAACGACCCCGTAGGCGCGGGGGTCATCCACCCTGGTCAAAGCGATCGTAGCCACCGCTCCCCTTGATATATGGAATTGATACATCTCCCTGAGGTCCAGATCGAAGAGGTTATCCCCGTTGAGCGCTATGAAATGCTCATGGAGCGGCTCTATCAGCTTCATCCATCCGCCCGTGCCCAGAGGTTTATCCTCGATGATGTAACGGATTTTCATCCCGAATCGGCTCCCATCGCCGAGATATTCCCTGATCCTCTCATGCATGTATCCCACGCTGAGATAGACCTCCTCCACGCCCGCATCCTTGAGGATATCCAGAATGTGCTCCGTCAGCGTTTTACCCTGTATCGGGATGAGAGGTTTGGGTATCTCATATGTGACGGGCCTGAGCCTCGTGCCCATCCCCCCGGCTATGATCACCGCCTTACGGATCATCTCCCCTTTATTCAACATTGAGATACCTCCTGTTCCATCGATCGATCCTCTTCATGTCTTCGAGCCTCTTGAGGGCGAGAATTTGGAACCTCTGGAAGTTAAAGGGGTCTTTTTGATAGATCGGCACGCCGTAATATGCGATCTCCCAGGAGAGGAAACCGTTGGCTTTATTGAGCACGATCAGGTCCACCTTGTCCGTTCCCAGCAGATCCGCGAGCGCCCCCCATATTGCGGCATCTATCTTCCAATCTCCCCCGAACGGGTAATCCTCGACCCAGACACCTATGTCGTAATCGCTATCAGGGGTGCTCCACCCTTTAGCTCTCGATCCGAAAAGAACGACAAGGTTTATCCGAAAGCGATGACATATCTCCGCGAGCTGTTTGCGGTCGATCTTTGTATCACGCAGATCACCCTCATCCATTTAAATCCTCACGATCTCTATCTCCTTCATATCGGCCACGCCTAGGTTATGGTCCCTGTCAGCGGCCGTGAAGATGTGCTTACACCATTCGGAATGGGAACTCAGGGGTTTCAATCCTGTCTCCCTTCTCTTTCGATCGATTATATCCATCCCCACCCTATCCAGCGCCACCGGATCGCGTGAGACCAGGATAGCACCCGGACGCCAGACATAACGGGGCTTATATCCGGGACCGAACTCATATTGGCTCAGAAGCGCATCGCAGATGATAAGGCGTTTCTTATCCTTAAGTTTCCCGATGGCGTTCAGATCAGCGATGAAGGGATCGCACCCGTTATCGTGGTATTTGTTCGGATTATGTATGGCGCCGAACCAGTTCTTCAAGGCGATGGTCACGCCGGCTATCTCGTGATGCTTGAGGACAGGCAGGTTTATCAGCGCTGTGCATCGCGTGAGGATGGTGCTGAAACAGCTCGCTATGCTTCTGAACATGGTCAGATCGACCTCGTAATCCGATTCGGTGCCGAAGCATCGGACATCCCTTCCGGATCGGTTGACCTTGAAACCCGCCTCGCGAAGCTCATCGTCGAACCTATCCCAGATGATTATCCTGTGGGGTTTAACGCCGGCGGAGATGAGTCTCTCCGCCACGGCATAAGCGAGCTCAGGATGGGTCGAAAGCCTTTTCCCCGCAAGCGTGTTCACCTTGATCCCGACCGTATCTTCCTTATCGAACAGCGTTCCCCAAGCATCTTTCGGCTCCTTACCCGTCAGCGCCGCTATCGCCTCATCGAGCATCGATTCAACGGCGCGGGAGCTGACCTCTAACTTCTCGGATATGGAGGAGGGGTCCTGTGCGATAACCACCTTCGATTTGGCTGCTTTGCCTTTGAACAGGTTGAAGAGATTTGCCTGAGAGAGATTCAACCCGAAGGTCGCCAAAGCGGTTTTTCTCAGAAAGTCCCGTCTGGTGGGGTCGTAGCGAAGGCGCATATCAAATCACCTCCCGATATTCGCTAATATGATATTACAAAGAGCATGGTTTCTCAAGCTTGGAGGCCAGAATCAAGGTGATCAATCCGGCGATCGTCGAAACGGCAAATGCCGCCTCGAAAGAGGTCATATCTATCAGATATCCTCCCAACATCGGTATCAGCATCATCGGCGCCGTGGCTGTGTTCATCAATCCGACATATGTTGGCCTCTCCTCCTCGGGCGATATGTCGAGAAGATAGCTCAGATTGGCGATATAGTATCCCATATTGCCCACCCCGACCAGTATGAAGGGCAGACAGAAGAAATTATGAGCGGGGTTATCCGAGGCCGTGATCGCCTTCAAGGCAGATAGGGGCGCCCAGGTTAGATCAGGCGGGATGAATCTGGATATGATCGCCAGCAGCGGCCCCATCGAGAGTATGCCGACGCCGAAGCTCAAAAGCGGTTTCCGCCCGAATCTATCGCCTACATAGCTCCATATGGGGTTTGAGATTATGCCGCTTAAGGCCAGAATCGAGATGAACGTCCCTTTCATCTCTGGAGGTGCCTGCAGGACCTTGATGGCATATAGCGTGAAGAACGGCACGGACATCCCCGTCACCGAATTGCCCAGCCTTACGAGCATGAACCTCCTGTAATTACGGTCTGACTTGAGTATTTTGGGGGCGCGTCTGAGATGTCTCCATATTCCCCCTGAGCTCTCACTTCTCACCCCCGGCGGCTCGCTGACGAGACTGAAGCATATCAGTCCCGAGCTCAAGACGACCGTTCCCACGGAGAACAGAACCAGGTAGTCCTCAGGAAAGGGGAGATCCAGCCCTTGGATGAACCTCACGAACTGCCCGGCTATCAGCGCCAGGATGCTTCCCAGGAACATCCTTATGCCGAAGAACCTGCCGCGTCTGTTTGATGGGATGGTTTTACCCACTATATCCATGAAAGCGGATCCCGATATCCCGCCGAACACGCCGTAGAGGCCTAAGGCCAAGATCGTCACCACGATGAGCATCCTCGGATGTCTCGCCTTGAAAAGGGCGAGCGTGATGATCAGTGAGATCGCCGAGAGCACCCTGAGAATCGCCGCTCGCCTGTAGATCGGCAGCTTGTAAGTCCTCCTCTGCACCATATCGGCCACGAAGAGCTGGGGTAGGAACCACCCGAGCTGAAATATGACAGCGATCAGCCCTGCAAGCGAGTTAGCCGCTCCGCTCCAGCCGGCCATCCCGGCCAGAGTGGCGATATAGACGGGCAGAATGACCTGGGGGCTAAAAAAAGCCAGCCCGAACTGATAAAGCGCACCGTTAGCGACGCCAAGGATGAAGTTGCGATTCGACCATCTCTCCTTCCGCATCGTCGATACCCCATCCGGTTTTCCTCCTTGGAGGGAAAAATCATATCACATCGACGATACGGATGCAATCTGGCTGTGACCCCCGACTATCCTAACCATCTCGAATTATTGAAAAGCGTTTCGAGGATAGGTTATAATCTTTTTACTAGGGGTTATGAGCTGATACGGAGAGATGGGCTGTGTTCGCGGAAAATCCTAACCGTCGATCAAGGTTGAGGGATGAAGATACGTGTTGAGCTTTTAGGTGGTTTGAGGATCATTCAAGGGGAAAACGTAATCACTCGTTTTCGAACGAGGAAGACGGGGATACTATTAGCTTATCTCGCCCATCATCGGGACCGGATGCATCCCCGTGAGGTGCTCATCGAGCTTCTCTGGCCCGGCTGTGAGGAGTATAAAGGTCGTCAAAGTCTCAGTACCGCCCTTTCATCGCTTCGTCATCAACTCGAACCGCCGGGGGTTCCGAGAGGCTCCGTTATTCTCGCCGATCGTTTCTCCGTCGGGTTAAACTCGCAATTCATTACGACGGATGTCTCAGATTTCGAAGAGCTGATTCGGAAGGCAGGAGAAAACCTGAACCCTGACGAGAAGATGGATCTCCTTGCTAAAGCTGTCGCCCTTTATCGCGGGGAATTTCTGCCGGGCTACTATGAGGACTGGGTTTTACTCGAGCAACATCGACTTGCCAACCTCTTTCAAGAGGTGATTCGCGAGCTGATCTCGCATCTTGAAGAAAGAGGCAGACTCGACGAGGCCCTTCGTTACGCTCGAATCGCCGTCCAGGTAGGGCTATCCTGTGAGGAAAATCACTACAGACTGATGCATCTCTATGTCATTTCGGGACAACCTCTGGAAGCCCTGCGACATTATCACGTGCTGCAACAATCCCTGAAGAGGCGAGGGGATGATGAGGGGCTTATATCTCAGCGAATTCGGCAGCTTGCCGCGGAGATAAAAGAGCAAGCGTTGGAACTCGGAACCCCTGCTCTGGAATCCCGCGCTTTACAGAAAGTAGGCTTGCCCGCCAAACCGACAGGTACCGTCACTTTCATGCTGGCTGGAATAGGTAATGCCAAGACGTTAAGGAGGCGACTTGGAAGGTCGTTTACCCCTGTCTTGAAAAGGTATCATGAGATACGAGACCAGGTTTTTCTCCGATATAGAGGATATAAGGTGAGGGAGACCGCCGATATATCGTTAGTGGCCTTCGAACATGTAAGCGATGCCGTCGAGTGCGCGGTTGAACTTCAAAAGGAGATATCCGCTCGGTTGGAATTCGTGGATGATCTCAAGGTTAGAATCGCCCTGGATACAGGCGAGGTAAGGTTAGAAGGCGGGAAGTATCACGGGGATGTTCTGCAGAACGTGTGTGAGATATTGAAAGCCTCACACGACGGCCAGATCATATGTTCTGAGCGGACGGCATCACTGGCTATCCAAGTGCTTGACGCAAGAATCCGACTGTTAGATCTGGGAGTTTACCGTCCCCCATGGGCCGAACATGGCGAGCGGTTCTTCCAGATCTGTTATCCCGATATGCCGTCACGAAAGTTTCCGCCGCTGAAGATGGAGAAGGGATATGGAGGCAATCTACCAGCGCAGTTAACGCTGTTTTTCGGCCGGGAGGATGAGATGGAGCAGATCGAGCGATTGATCATCTCCGATGGACATCGGCTGGTGACGCTGACCGGAGCGGCCGGGAGCGGAAAGACAAGGTTGGCGTTGGAGATCGCCCGGCGGTTGTCAGACGCCTTTCATGGCGCCATCTGGTTCATCCCACTGGCTTTTATCTCAGATCCTCATCTGATAGCGGATCAAATCCTGGACTCCATGGGGTTGGAGAGAGCGCCTGGCCTGAAACCGATGGATCGAGTCATTGAAGCGCTCGGACGTCGGCGGAATTTACTTGTTCTGGATAACTTCGAACATCTTCTCCCGGAGGGAACTTTCGTAGTGCAAAAACTCCTCGAATCCGTGGATGAGCTTTACTGCTTGGTGACGTCGCGAAGGCGGCTGAACCTAAAGGGGGAATATGAATTCGTCGTATCACCCCTTCCTATCCCAAAAGGGGGGGAGAACCTTGAGGAGCTTCTCTCACTGGCGAGCATCCAGCTTTTTATAGACCGCGCCCGATCGGTGAGACCAGATTTTCAAGTGACAATGCAGAACGTGAAACCGCTGGCGGAGTTATGCGTGAGGCTCGATGGGATTCCCCTCGCGCTGGAGCTTGCAGCGACATGGGCTCAGGTTTTCACTCCCGCCCAGATGCTTTTACGGCTGAGGAGACGTTTCGAGTGGTTGTCGAGCCGACAGAGACATGCCGTTCCTCACCACCGGACTCTACAAGCCGCTATCGATTGGAGCTACGAGCTTCTCTCCCCCGATCTGCGTCGTTTCTTCACACAGCTCTCCATATTCCGAGGCGGATGGAGTTTGGAGGCCGCGGAGGTTATCTGTCAGGAACCCATGGCGCTGGATTATCTGGCTCAGCTGCGAGAGTGCTCGATGATCACGACGGAGGAGCAGCATGATGAGATTCGATTTGGTATGCTGGAAACATTACGGGAGTATGCGGATCGAAGACTCCTACCGGAGGAGCGGTCGAGATTGAAACGGCGGCATCTGGAGTACTTCGTGGAACTGGCCGAGACCTTATCTGAGGATGGCCCCCAGTCCCTCTATTTGAACCGTCTAGGGGCTGACCTGGAGAACTTGAGGGAAGCTCTGAGGTGGGGGTTAAATCACTCGCCTCAAGATGCTCTGCGCCTTTCACTTGCTCTGGTTGACTTCTGGACGATTCGGAATTATTGGGATGAAGGGCTACGGGTATCAGAACGGGCGCTCGAAAGATGCACTGATATACCGGATGAGTTGCTCGTTCAAGCGCTATTGAAGATAGGGATATTGGCTTACCACTGTGGGGACCTCGACAAGGGAGAGCGTAACCTGAGGTTAAGCCTCGATCTAAGCGGTGATCTGGACGATAGACGAACCGCCTGCGCATCGATCTATCATCTCGCCATTGTGTCATTCATGAGAGATAAACGCGAGGAGATGCGATGCCTTTTAGAGCAAAGCCTCGCGTTAGCTCGGGAGCTAAATTACCGACGGATGATTGGAGCCTGTCTGTTGAGACTGGGCGAGCTGATAGCGGAGGACGGTGATCTGGAGAGGGTGGAACCCCTCTTCCGTGAGAGCTTGCGGATCGCCCGTGAGATAAGATCAACACATGGGGTGGCGACAGCGCTTCTTCACCTCGGCAGACACCTCGTTAATCGCCGCAGGACTGAAGCGCAAACCTTATTGGAAGAGGCCCTTTCTCTCTTCAAAGAGCTTCAAGACCCCGCCAGCATATCTGTCGTTCAGGTCCTCCTCGGCCAGATGGCCTTTAAGAAAGGCGATATGAAAACCGCCCGGAGCTGTTACCTTCTGAGCCTGGAATCCGCTCAGAAGACGATCTTTAAGAATTACGCTTACAAACCGATATACGGCCTTGCGCGGATAGAAATGGTGGAAGGACGATTAGAACGGGCAGCGTGCCTGCTGGGAATCGCCTCATTGTATGCCAAACCATCCGATGCGGAGGAGCTTGAAGCTTCGCTGCAGGAGATCATAGGCGAAGCTGAGCTCAGGGAAGCCTTCGAAGCCGGCCGTTTGATGAATCAGGAACAAACCCTCCTCTATTGCTTTCGAGAGATTCCGTAGCTAACCCATCCCCTTCCGAACAACTCACAATAGCTTGTAAGAGTTTTGTAAGGGTAAGGGTGTATAATTCCAAAAAGCAGGGGAGGTGTTGCCTCCCATCTCAGGGGGGTAGGCAAAGTAAAGGGGGTAACATTTCCCCTCGATGGGATCCAAGTAAATAGCCGAAGGTTTTTGGACAAGATCTGTCTATCGCAGATATCTCAACCAAACTTATTGTCCGGATAGCTTCGTCCAGATACTCATGGGAGGTGAAAAAGATGAAGAGGAACATAATTCTCACTCTGATCATGGCTGCCTTTATGATAGGCGCTTGGGAAGGAGAAACAACCCGGGCTGCGATCTACTATGTCAGCCCTTCAGGGAATGATACCACAGGCGACGGCTCTTCAGATAACCCATGGAGAACCATACAGCACGCTATCAATCAGGCATCTAGCGGTGATGTGATCAGAGTGATGGGCGATGGAGACGATAATACCAATGACTACAGTGAGAACGTCACAGTGAATAAAAGCCTTACGATAGAGGCCTATAGCTCCACACCTCAGATCGTAGCCGCCAATTCAGATACCGATGTTATCAAGGTTACTGCGGACAACGTCACTATCAAGGGGCTGGAGGTCCATGGCGCTACAGGGTCTTACAATGCGGGGATTTATGTCCTCTACGATAATTTTATACTTCAGGATAACTACAGTCACGATAATTACTTTGGAATTTACATCAGCGGTTCCCATGGCCAGGCTTATAGGAATTCCTGCGATGAAAACTCGAATGATGGAATCTATCTGGACTACAGTTCCCATAATCGGATTTCGAGCAACTGCTGTAGTGAAAATGGAGGGAACGGGATAACCTTTTACAGATCTGACGACAACTTCCTCATCCAAAATAGCTGCTACGGAAACACCGGGAGAGGTATCGAGCTGATAGGGTCCGATGGTAACCTCCTCGCAGGAAACGATCTCTCTGAGAACAAGGATGACGGGATTCGGCTTACCACCTTCTTCGATGACGGATCGGATAATAACATTTTGGTTCGTAACAGATGTAACCAAAACGGTTATGAGAATTGGGACGAGTTCATACTTCAAGGCTCCGGCATTAGGATCGAGGATTCCAGTAACAATCTCGTCTATCTGAACATGTTCTCCGACAACGTGCTCGGAGAGATCAGCCTCAGCGGGGGCTCTGGGAACATCTTTCACTCCCCGACCAAGCTGGATTATTACTACAATAACTCGAGTTCTGATTTCAAAAACTTCCTAGGGAATTATGATTCCGGTTCTACCGGTTCGGATAGCAACGGCGATGGGATCGAAGATAGCTCAAACGATTTAGGAGATGTCACCGATAACTATCCACTCGTGAAAGAGCCTAAATATTACGCTCTGTCGCAAAATTGGTGGCTTGGGAATCCGGTCATGTATCGGGATGATATGCTTCAGGAGATCAAGACGGAGGCTTTAAACGGCGGTGGTTCCCTCGTCTGGGTGGCGGATGAGCGAACCCCTTCAGGTGTGAACTTCGCCGCAGGGGACTCGGCTCAGGGCACAAGCTGGACGGGTCAGATCGCCTTCACCTCAGCCCCTGCAAACGGTAATACCTTCAAAGTGGAGATAGGCTATGCCGACCCTGATGGATCGAACTTCACCCCAGGTGGACCGGAGGTTACTTTAACCGGGGATGGGAGTAAATTTCTCTTCCCGTTCACTGCGAGCGCTGTAGCCTTCAGCGTGCCAGCGGGTAAGAATCTAGCCCTCCGCCTGACAAACCAGAGTGGGTCAAACTATACCGTCCGGGTCGGAGGCGCCTGGAGCTACTGCTCCACATCTTTGAACAGCCAGTGGTACCCCGGAGGTGACAACATCACGGTTTACTACGTCAGCCCAAACGGCAGCGATGTCAGCGGTTTAGGGACACAAGCGGAGCCTTTCCGTACGATCGGCAGGGCTTTAGCGGCGGCCTCTGATGGGGAGACGATCAAAGTGATGGACGACGACGACTCTTCTACAGATGACTATGTGGAGAACCTAACTGTCGATAAAAGCGTCACCATCGAAGCTGAGGATAATGACGGGACAGCTCCCCAGGTGAGATCCGCTTCTTTCGATAAAAGCGTGTTCACCTTGAAAAAGAGCAATGTGACAATCCGAGGGCTTGATATCTACGGCGCAACGGATGAGGAAAAAGCCGGAATCTATTTCGACGAGGACTTGATATCGGAGATTACACTCCAAAACAACCGGTGCGGCTGGGATGCCAGCCACCAAAACTATAAGGGGATCTACGGATATTCGTCTCAAGGGGGAAACTTCTCGATCTCAAATAATACGTGTAGCTATAACCTTGACGATGGTATAACGATAGTGGGAGATAATAGCACTGTTACGAACAACACTACCACATATAACGGCGATGACGGCATATACGTCAGCGGTGATAACGGAGCGATTACGAACAATACCTCCACCGATAATAGCGGCGCCGGTATATATATCCACAGCAGCGATAATGTTAATATCAACGGCAATACCTGCAACGATAACGTCTGGGGGATATATCTGAGCTATTCGGATAACAACACCGTTGCTAGCAACACCTGTAATAACAACCAGAAGGTGGGTATTTGCCTCTCAAGGTCTAATGACAACGTTTTATCAGATAACACCTGTAACTCCGCCAAATATGACGGGATTTACATCTCAAGAGGTGAGAGGAATTTCATCTCCAAGAACACATGCAACCTCAACAAAGAGGCGGGGATATACCTGTACAATAGTAGATTTACAATCGTTGTGAAGAACACGTTAAGTAACAACCAAAACGCTGAGATCTATCTGAGCGCCAGCGATTACAATTCCATCGCTTGGAACACCTGTTCAGGAGCAGGAGGAGCTTCACAATATGGAATTTACCTCACGACCTCGTCGAATCAGAACAGGATCTATTTCAATCAGATATCCGATCACACCGAGGCCAACGTGAAGATTGTCTCATCGAGTGACAATACGTTCTACTCGCCGACGAAGCTGGGCTACAACTACAACGGATCGACGGTCACCTCCAAAAACTTCATGGGGAACTACTATAGTGACTATACGGGAGGCGATACGAACGGGGATGGAATCGGCGACAGTCAGTACGCCGGTGCGGGGATGACCGACCCATATCCATTGAAGGGAACTCCTGATAAATACAACCTCCAGGTTTGGTGGCTGACGAACCCCAAGATGTATCGAGCTGATATGTCACATGCTCCGGGCACCCTGACCATAAACGGAAACTCCTCCCAGGTGTGGGTTGCCGATCAGGCCGCTCCTCAGGAGATCAAATTTGAAGCGGGAGATCCTGACGCCAATACGTCCTGGACGGGGCGGTTGAGCTTGACCTCTACCTCCTATAACCTGACCATTCAGATCGGATATGCCGATTCGGATGGATCGAACTTCTCAGCGGTCGGCCCCAGTACGACGGTCAGCACCTCTTCGGGCAGTGAGGACGTTCTCTTCACCATGCCCGCTCTCTCCTTCACCGTGCCAAAAGGGAAATACCTGGCCCTGAAAATCACGAACAACAGCTCCGGTGGTGAGACGATCAAGCTCGGGGGTGAGAGGAGCTACTGTTCAGCTCCCCAGGGTAGCCAGGATTATTCCCTGCCCGTAACCTTCTCCACCGTCACGGCCGAGGTTGAAGACGGAAAGGTGCTGCTCAGATGGACAACCGCAAGTGAAGTTGGAAACCTGGGATTTAACGTCTGGCGAGGTGCAGATAGGAAAGGCCCGTTTACGAAACTGAACGCCAGACTTATCAAGGGATCAGGAGATAATCCCTTCCCAAAGGAATATTCCTTCACGGACGAGGAGGTCCAAAGTAGGAGGACGTATTTTTATTACATCGAAAGCGTGGATATCGCGGGGGTTAAGCAGAGATCCCAGATAATTGAAGTGACGGTTCTACCCCCTCCCAAAGAAACCCTGCTTCTGCAGAACTATCCCAACCCGTTCAATCCCGAAACCTGGATACCCTTCCAGCTTTCAAAAGATAGCAGTGTGGTGATAAGGATATACGACCTGAGGGGGAGGCTGGTCAGAAAACTCGATCTGGGTCT